>CALWMT010000306.1 GCA_944382045.1 uncultured Enterocloster sp.
GACTTGTCGGGGTAGAGATCCTCAAGCTCCTGGGAGGTGATAAAGAAAATGTCCTTCGGAAGGTGCTTTACGGCCTGAGGATATTTGTACCACACCTCATGCTGCATGTGCTTGATAATCTTAAAGATCTCCCGCACCGTGTCCATCAGGGTGTCAAGGGTGCGCTCCTCGCGGGTGATGACCCGCTCCCAGTCCCACTGGTCCACATAGCAGGAGTGGAGATTGTCTAAGCTCTCGTCCCGGCGGATGGCATTCATGTTGGTGTAGAGGCCCTCGCCGGGCTTAAAGCCGTACTCCTTTAAGGCCATGCGCTTCCACTTGGCCAGGGAGTGAACCACCTCGATGGTCTCTCCGGGCAGATCCGGCATGTCAAAGCTCACAGGACGCTCCACGCCGTTTAAGTTGTCGTTGAGGCCGCTGCTGTTCTCCACGAAGAGGGGGGCGGAGATGCGCTCCAAGTGCATTTCACGGCCCATCTCCTTCTGGAAGGTGTCGCGTATGTATTTGATTGCGTCCTGGGTCTCCCGGATGGTAAGCCGGGGGTCATAATTTTCCGGTATAATCAGGTTCATTGGTTTTTTCCTCCTTATTTGAACAAGTTCATCAATCTCTTTTTCATTTCCCGGCGCCGGTCCTCTGTCTCCTGGGGAGAGAGGATGAAGCTTCCATCCTCCTCGCGGAGAATGTCGCCTTCCCTGGCCTCAGCCGGAATTTTTTTACGGGAAATGGGGGTTATCTCCCCGTTCTCGTCCTCACACATGGCCAGAGCATCCTCCAGCCGGTCGATAATCCAACGCATAAGCACGTCCTCCTTGTCTGCGGGGGCTGTACGTCAGGGCAGCTCCGCCGCGTTGTTCCCGCTGTACGCCCAGGTCACGCCGTCCTCGCCCCACTGGGCTGTGATGTCTCCCAGAAGGTCGGTGCGCAGCACCTGGATGCCGGCGGCCTCCAGCTTTTCCAGGGTTTCCTTGTGGGGATGGCCATAGGAATTGCCCTCCCCGCAGGAGATAACCGCAAAGGCGGGGGACACAGCCTTTAAAAATGCATCGCTGGTGGAGGTGCTGCTGCCGTGGTGGCCGATTTTCAGCACATCGGCAGAAAGGGCGAGGCCGCTGGCCGCCATATCCTCCTCAGCCTGGGCCTCCGCGTCCCCGCAGGCCACAAAGGCGCCGTCCCCGCAGGCCAGGCGCAGGCCTACGGACCAGTTATTTAAATCATCCCCGTAATCCTTTTGGGGTGCAAGGATAGTGAAGGCCGCATCGCCCAGCTCGTAGGAATCCCCGGGCACAGGAAGGGTGATGGACAGATCCTTTTCCTCAATGGCGTCCAGCACATCCTCAAAGGTCTTGGTGGTGTGCTCCACCGGGGGGAGAATCACAGTCTCCACATCAAAGGCGCGGATCACATCGTCCAGCCCGCCGATGTGGTCCGAATGGGGATGGGTGCCGATGACGTAGTCCAGAGCTTCCACCCCAGCCTCCTCAAGATAGGAGATAACGGTGTCCCCCTGGTCATTTTCCCCTGCGTCGATGAGGAGGAAATGTCCGTCGGACTCCGCCAGGATGCTGTCGCCCTGTCCCACGTCGATAAAATGAACCGCCATGGCTCCATCGCCGTGAAAAGCTCCCTCCCCGGAGGAACCGGGGGAGGTTAGCGGGCCGCCGGATGGGGGGGCATCCCCAAAAGGTCCTGGCAGCGCGCCCTTATATCCCCCAGCTGCCAGAGCGATAAGAGCCAGCGCCAGGGCTGCCAGGGCCGGAAGCGGTTTCTTTCGTCGGGTTCGTCTTCTTGTCATAATAATCAGTCAGCCTTTCCGTCAGTGTGCAGGCAGCGGAGCTTTCTCCAGTGCCTGGGTAAACAGCGCATCCCACTTGGGATGGGAGCGCCGTAAGGACAGGGGATGTCCCCCTGCATCTAAGAAACAGTGGCGGCTCTCGCCGGTGGTGCGAAGCTCCCCGGTCCGGGCGTCCCGCATCTCGTAGGCGATAGTCATACGGATGCCGTTGTACTCCTTCAGCCATACCCGGATGGCCACCCGGTCGTCAAACCGGGCCATGGACTTATACTGGCAGTGCACCTCCAGCACCGGGCTCATGATCCCGTCTGCTTCCATCATCTTGTAGCCGCATCCCATCTGCTCCATCATGTGGATCCGGGCCTCCTCCATCCAGCGGATGTAGTTGGAGTGGTGGACGCATCCCATCTGATCCGTCTCATAGTATTGGGCGTGATGTATGTAATCCTCCGCCATAAAGCAAGCGCCTCCTTTTTGCCGCGCGGTATCTGGCCGGGACACTGCCGCTCCAAGAGAGCCGGTCATCCTGCCCGCCGTCCGAACTGTTACATAGTATACTCTATGATGGGAAAATGAGCAAGCAAAAACGCCGGGTAAGAAGAGGAGGCGCTTTTTGGAGGCGGGCCTGCCGCCCGGACGGCTGCTGCTGGGGGTTGTAAAAAATGGAGAAAATTTGCTATACTAAAACGGACAGACAAAAAGGGGGAAGGCACGTGGCAAAAAAATATGAGAAAATAAAAGAGTATCTTCTCGAAAATATACAGAATGGGACCTACATACCGGACCGGCCCATTCCGCCGGAGCGGGAGCTGGCGGCCATGCTGGGCGTCAACCGCATGACCATCCGCCGGGCGGTGGAGGAGCTGATGTACGACGGGTATTTTATCCGCAGGAAGGGAAGCGGCACCTACCTGACAAAGGAAAAGGTGCGAAAGGATGAGCTGATCCGCAGGGAGGACGGAACAGAGGAGGACAGCATCCGGCTGCTGGACTGCCGGTACTGCCGGGAGGGGAGCTACGGGTTTCGGATGCTGGGCCTTGCGGAGGACGGATCCTGCGGATACTGGCGCCTGCGGAGAGCCCGCTATCTGCATATGATTCCCTATGCCTATGAGGATATCTATATGCGGGAGGATGTATTTCCCCAGGTGGACGAATCCTTCTACACCCTGGGGCTGCATGAGCTGGTCCAGCAGAAGGGAGGGGAGCCCCACCCCATGCGGCAGCAGCAGGTGGAGGCCCTGCTCTGTCTGAAAACCACGGCGGATATTTTGAACGTGAAGGAGGGATCGCCCATTCT
>CALWMT010000307.1 GCA_944382045.1 uncultured Enterocloster sp.
CCCGTCTTCTGCCCCATGAAGTCCCAGGTCCCCGCAGGCCTCCCCCAGGCGGCTGAAACGTTTTGCAAGCTCCTCCGTCGCGGAGGAAAGACCGCTCTGAAACAAATCCGCCAGAGCCCTGCGCACCTCTCCCAGGAGGTCTGCCGCTGCTTTTACCGCCTCAGCGGGAGGAGTATCTTCCAAAGCAGCCGCCTTTCCCGGCTGGTCCGCTGCCGCTTCCTGAGCATCCGCTGCCATCTTCTCGCCATGCCCCGCTTCTTTCTCTCCGCCCGCGGGCTCAATGCTGTCAAAATATTCAATCGGATACAGACAGAGCTGTCCCTCCTCCAGATACGGGATGCCGAAAAATACCACACTCTTCTTCCCCTGCTTTTCCAGCCGGCTGGCAAGCCGTTCCAAAGCCTGTATGGTCAGCTTTTCCTCCGGGCTGTAGCGGACTGCAGCCAGAAGCCTTCTCCCCTCCCGGTCGAAAAGCTCCATGGAAAAGCGCTGGCGCACCGTGTCAAAGTGTCCCTGTGAGACAATGTCCGCCTCCACCAGTGCCAGAGGCTCGCCGCCCCCTTCCTCCCGGCTGAACCCTCGCAGCCAGTCCAGAAGCCGCCGGTAATCCTGAAAAATCATCGCCTGCACCTCAGGACGGGAAAGCCGCCTGGTCCCGATGACCTCGCTCTTCGTATCCCTGCTTACTGAAATCCGCCCGTCCGCGGCTGCTTTCGCCCCGGTCAGCACAAGCTCCAGCTCCATCATCCTTTCCCGGCTGCAGCTTAGGCCCCAGGGAGCCTGCTCCCGGCCTCCCCGCCCAGCTGGCCGGCGGCGGACCCCCTCATAAAATGTAGGGCGGGCATCTATCCAGGCATACCACTTCTTCTGCTCTGTCTCCAGGAAATAATATTTTTCCCCTTCATACCCCGCCTTGCTCTTAAAGCTTCGGGAGCCGATGGCTGTGAGATGAAGGGCCGGGACCGGATAATAAGCGTCCCGGAAGCTCCCCGCAAGCGCTCGCCGCCCCTTGGCGCCCTCCTCCCTTGCAAGGCATTCCGCCCGCCGGTACAGGCTTAAAAGCTCCTCCAAAAGCTCCTCCTCTCTAAAAGCGGCCGCCCGGGAAAAATACTGCCGGTACTGGGAGGCGGCCCTCCTGCACCCCGATTCGAAGGCAGCAAGCCCCGCCCCGTGGCTGATGACCGCCAGCCGCTCCATGCTCTCCGCTGCCTCCGGTGACAAGCGGGAAAGGCCCGTAGAAAGCTGCAGGCCTATTCCCTCCTTCAAGGAGCAGAGGGCCTGGGAGACAGCTGCCTGGTCCCAATCCTCCGCTTCCTCTATCTGAGACTTAAACGCCTGGATGGACACAGCCTTGTCCTCCAGCTGGAAGGCCAGCACTGCCAGCGCCTTGTGGGCGCAGAATTTCCTGCTGTGGCAGCTGCAGGCAGAATATTCCAGAGGATACAGAAGATGCACGGTCCGCCCATCCCAGGGAAAGGTCACTGTGACTGTGCTCCCCGCCTCTATCACAGGGCGCTCTCCCGCCTCTATCCGGCCAGCAAATTCCCTGCCGGCCTTATCCCCGCAGGCATTTTTTATGCGGCTTAAGGGGACGGCCAAAAGCGCCTGCCTGAGCTCGGAAGGGACCAATCCCGCCGCAGGGGCCTCTGCCGCGGGAGCCGCCGCAGAAGTCTCTCCCGCAGGAGCCGCCGCCGCAGAGGTCTCTCCCGCTGAAGCTTGGGAGGTCGGGTCCTCCCCCGCCGCTTCCTCCGCCATAATCCCCTGCCGCAGATACAAAATCGCTGCTACGATATGCCTGCAGACGCTCCTGGAAGGACAGCTGCAGGTACTCTCCCCCAGAGGCGCCCGGATATGGCAGACCGTATCCCCGAAGGCTGCCTGCGCCTCCCCGGTCTCCTCATCCCAGACCACCTCCGGCTGCTCCTGCTCCAGGTCCTTATAGGCCCGCTTCACTGTGCCCCTGTTGGACAGGCCCTCCAGGTACCCGTCGTCCGCCTGGACCAGCAGATGCTTCAAGCTCTCCATCGCACTTCTCCCCTTCCGGCACACCCATTCATCATCCATCCATTACCTTTCCCATAAAATCTCCCAGGGCCTCCGGCGTCATGGCCCCCACAAAGGCCCCAATATCCGCCAGCCATCCTGCCGTTCTCCGGTCATAGGCCGGGTTGGCTTCCATGTCCAGGGCGGTGAGGCAGATGAGCCTTGCCCCGCTCTCTACAATCCCCCGGCTCACGGACAAAAGCCCGGACACGCTCCCTCCCTCACAGAGGTCAGATACCAGGACCACCATGGTTCTGTGGGGATTTTCAATGAGCGTCTCACAATACTGCAGGGCCCCTGCGATATTTGTGCCGCCGCCCAGCTGTATGCTCATCAGCGTGTCCACCGGGTCGTCCAGATGAGCGCTCAGGTCCACCACCTGGGTGTCAAATATCACAAGTCTTGTATCCAGCATGGGAAGGCGGGCAAAGATACCGGCCATCACCGCGCTGTGTATCACCGAATCCAGCATGGAGCCGCTCTCGTCCACTGCAATCACCACCCGCCACTGGCTGTATTTCCTGGTGCGGCTGCTGAAATACACCTGCTCCACCATCAGCTTCTTTTTCTCCGGGTTAAAATGTGCCAGGTTCCGCCGGATAGTCTTTTTCACATCCAGATTCCTGGCGGAGTGCACCGGGCTGGCGCTGTTTCTGTCCAGGCTTCCCAGAAGCGAGCGCCGGATATCCCGGCGGAGCTTCTCCTCAATTTCCTCCGCCACCTTCTTCACAATCCGCCGGGCCGCATCCAGCACCTCCCCCTTCATCAGATGCTTCAGCTGAAGAATGGTCTTTAAAAGCTCCCGGTTGGGCTCCAGCTTCTCCAAAACCTCCCGGTCCGTCAAAAGCTCCTTCAGCTGGTAGCGCTCCAGGGCATGGCGCTCCAGAATCTCCACGGTCTCCTTGGGGAACAGGCGGCGGATTTTCGTTATCCATGAAGCCGCCGTCAGCTGGCTGGCCCCCGTTCCCCCTTCCTGGCGCACATCCTCCCCGTACTCCCGGGAATAG
>CALWMT010000308.1 GCA_944382045.1 uncultured Enterocloster sp.
CTTAAAACTGTGAAAAATCCATGAATTCTCCGGGAGCGTATTTTGAAAATCCATTCCTTCCGGCGCACTCATCAAAAAAGGCGGAGCCATAACGGCTCCGCCCTGCAGCTTATCAAGCATTCTTCGAGGATGCTTTATTTCAATTTTGTGATGCCCTAAATTCCGGTTACGCGCAGGATTTACTCATCCTTAGCCGCTGCCCTGGCCTCCACTTCCTTCTTCTGCACATCGCCGGGAGCCTGCTCATAGCGGGCAAACTCATAGGCGTAGGTTCCCAGGCCGCCGGTCATGGAACGAAGGTCTGTGTTGTAGCCAAAGAGCTCGGACATGGGCACATCCGCCTCGATGACCTGCTTGCCGTGATGGTCGGAATTCATGCCCAGAACACGGCCTCTTCTCCGGTTCAAGTCTCCCATAACGTCGCCGGTAAACTTATCCGGAACCGTAACCTTCAGAGAAGCGATGGGCTCGAGAAGCACCGGGTTCGCCTCCATAAAGCCCTGCTTAAAGGCCAGGATGGTAGCCATCTTGAAGGCCATCTCGGAGGAATCCACCGGATGGTAGGAGCCATCCAGCAGGGTGGCCTTTAAGCCCACCACCGGATATCCGGCCAGCGGTCCCTTCAGTACGCACTCCTGGAGGCCCTTCTCAACCGCCGGGAAGTAGTTCTTGGGAACAGAGCCGCCGAATACCTTCTCCTCGAAGATGTAGGGAGTCTCCAGGTCGCCGGAGGGCTCGAATTCCATGATAACGTCGCCGTACTGTCCGTGTCCGCCGGACTGCTTCTTGTGCTTGCCCTGCACCTTTACCTTCTTGCGCAGAGTCTCGCGGAAGGCAAACTTGGGCTTGGACAGAACCACATTCACCTTGTAGCGGGTCTGCAGCTTGCTCACAACCACATCCAGCTGCTGGTCGCCGATGCCGTAAAGCAGGGACTGGCGGTTCTCCGCGTCATTGACCACCTTGAGAGTGAGGTCCTCCTCCATCATCTTTGCCAGAGCGGTGGAAACCTTGTCGTCCTCGCCCTTGTTGGCAGCCGCAAAGGCCATGTAGGTGTAGGGCGTGGAGGTCTCCGGCTTGTGGTACACGATAGGAGCGGAACGCACAGCCATGGTGTCGCCGGTCTGGGTCACAGTCAGCTTTGCCACAGCGCCGATGTCGCCGGCGTGAAGCTCCTGCACCTCAATCTGCTCCTTGCCCCGTAAGACATAGAGCTTTCCAATTTTCTCCTCCGCGTCTTTATTCACATTATATACGGTAGTGTCGCCCTTCAGGGTGCCGGTACAAATCTTTAAGAGGGAATACTTTCCGATAAAGGGGTCCACGATGGTCTTAAACACCTTTGCGGAGAGGGATACATCGTCATTGTACCTGGCAGTAAAGCGCTCACCGGTGGACACATCCACACCGATGCACTCAAAATGGTTGGGCGCCGGGAAGTAGCGGTCCAGCACCTGCAGGAGCACCTTGAAGCCCTGGCAGTTGATGCCGGAGCCCAGCATCACAGGAACGATATCTCCGTTAATCACATGCTCTCTGAGCGCTCCCTGAATCTCCTCCACGGTGAACTCTTCGCCCAGGAAATAGCGCTCCATATATTCCTCACTGGTCTCTGCGACGGCCTCGATAAGGGCATCCCTGGCAATGGTCAGGTTCTTCTTCACATACTCGGGAATCTCGCACTCCTCATAATCGCTGAGATTGGTAAAGCGGCGGCCTCCCATCTTGATGACGTTCACAAAGCCCACGAATTTTTCATTTTCACGAATCGGAAGCTGGAAGGGGGCAATCTTGCGCCCGAACTTGGTCTCCAGCTTTACAACCAGCTCGCGGTAGCTGGCATGGTCGTCGTCCATGTTGGTGACAAAAATCATGCGGGGCAGCTTATACTTCTCGCACATCTCCCAGGCCTTCTCCGTGCCCGGCTCAATACCCGCCTTGCAGTTTACAACGATAATCGCTGCATCGGCCACGCTGATGGCCTCCTCCACCTCGCCCACGAAATCAAAGAATCCGGGGGTGTCCAGAAGGTTCAGCTTCATGGGGCCGTTGTCTCCCTGAAACTCCAGAGGAATCAGGGTTGTGGAAATAGAAAACTGTCTCTTAATCTCTTCTTTATCGTAATCGCTGATGGTATTCCCGTCCGGCACCTTTCCCATGCGCTTCGTGACTCCGGTTACCATCGCCAGTGCCTCCGCAACTGTGGTCTTTCCGGCTCCACCATGTCCAAGCAGCACCACGTTGCGGATTTGTTCAGTACCATATACGTTCATAAACTTCCCTCCTGTATCTTAAATATTTAGCTGACAGCCCGGACAGCTGGCCCGCCGCCCGAATTGTTGCACATTTTAAGCCATGCGTATATTTTACTAAATTTTTCAGAATTTTTCAAGCTTTTTATGTGATTTGTACACGGTTTTGTATCACTGCCCGGCTTCGGCCCCATAAAACTGCCCCGTGAACCGTATAAACTCCCGCACATATTTTTTCAGAATGTAGTTCTTCCGATATACCAGATACAGATTCCTTCCCGCCGCCTTTCCCGGAAGGGCAGCGGCTAACAGGCGCTTCTCCCGAATAAAATTCCGGGCTGCCCGCTCCGAGATGATGGACACTCCCAGGCCGCCGGCCACCAGATTTTTGATGGATTCCTGGTCGTTGACCCGGGCCGCCACCCTTAAATCCTCCTCCCGCAGGCCCGCTGACGCCAGAAAATCCTCCGCGCTCTTTCTGCTGCCGCTGCCCTGCTCCCGCAGGATAACCGGCTCCTTTAACAGGGCGGAAATCGGGTCATTCCGCTCCATAAGCTCCAAAAAATGACGATTTACCGGGGTGATGAGCACCATCCGGTCCCGGTAGAAGGGCTCGAAGGCCAGCTCCTCCTCCCCGCTGTCCATGCCTGTCATCCCCAGGTCAAAGCTTCCATTTAAAAGGCCCTGGACGACTCCCTGGCTGTCGCTCTGGTGAATCACAAAATAAACCTTCGGGTGCTCCCTTCCGTAGGCCGGCAGAATCTCCGGCAGAATGTAGGCGGAGGGAAT
>CALWMT010000309.1 GCA_944382045.1 uncultured Enterocloster sp.
AGAGTGCGGTACCCGTTTCCTCACCGACTACCTCCAGGGTGACACCTATTTCCACATCACCCGGGAGAACCACAATCTGGATCGCTGCCGCACCCAGTTCGGCCTGGCCGCCGATATGGAGAAGAAGTGGGGCCAGATGGAGGACATCGTGGCCCGCTGCGCTAAGCGCTCCTGACAGCAAAGGCGCGGAACGGTTTTTTAGCCGTCCCGCGCCTTTCTTTATCCGTCCATCTGGACGGTTCTATCTTGTGAAAACAACCCTCCGGCTCTCCGTATCCATCCGGCAGCCAACCCCCAGGGGAAGGGTTCCCATGGGCTTGTCATGTCCGGAACGGATGTGGCTCATCACCGGTATCTCAAAATTCTTAAACCAGTCCCGGAGCAGATCCCCCACCTTGTAGGAGCCGTCGTACCGGTCATTGGTACAGTCCGTAAAATCTCCCAGAAGGATTCCCCGCACGCCGTCAAACATTCCTGCCTGGCGCATCTGGGTCAGATACATGTCCAGCACCGGCACCGGTTCCTCGATATCCTCCAAAAACAGGATGGTTCCCTCTGTCTTAAGCTGATAGGGCGTTCCGATGGCCCGGCACAGCAGGGAGAGATTTCCCCCGGAGAGCACGCCCTCCGCCTGTCCCGGACAGATGACCGCAAAGCCATCCTCCCCCGGCGGATTGCGAAACTCCAGCTCTCCCTCCATGTTCAGGGCTGCGAACAGGCTCTCCCTGGTATAGGGGTCGAAGTCCCTGCGCATGTTGGAGCACACCATGGGGCCGTGGAAAACCACCATCCCGCAGTACATCTGGAAGGCGGACAGCAGATTCGTGATATCGCTGTACCCCACAAAAATCTTCGGGTTGGCCCGGATCACATCATAGTCCAGGTAGTCCATCACATGGGAGCTGCCGTAGCCGCCCCGCACACAGAAGATGGCTTTGACCTCCGGATCCGCGAACATCTTGTTGATGTCCGCAGCCCGGTCCTTTCCCTCTCCCGCAAGATAGTTGTGAAAATTGGCCAGGGTGGTCAGCTGCCTTCCCACCTTTACCCTGTAGCCCATCTCCTCCAGGAGCCTGACGCAGTCCGTCAGCTCCTCCTCTTTAATCGGGAAGGAGGGGGCCACAAGGCCCACGGTATCTCCCAACTGTAATCGTTCCGGAAAAATCATTCTGTCATTACTCCTTGTCCGCGTACTTAAAGATTGTATGGCCGATGTAGGACTTGAGCACGTCCTTGCAGTTCGGCTTCATCAGAAGCTGAGAGTTTCTGTAGTAAATCGGGATAACGGGCATCTCCTCAATCAGGATCTGCTCTGCCTGCTTAAACAGCTCCATGCGGGCCGCATTGTCCGCGCTGGCTCTCGCCTCCATCAGCAGGCTGTCATACTCCTGGGCCTTCTCGTCCAGCCAGCGGCACTGGGTCTCATTTCTGGTGAGAAGCAGGCACTCCAGAACCGTACTGGGATCCGGGTAATCGCCTGTCCAGCCGTCATAGCAGACATCAAAATTGCCTGCCTCCTGCTCGTCCCAGTATACCTTGCTCTCATAGGTAACGATCTCCGCATTCACGCCCAGATTTTCCTTCCACATAGCCTGCATGGCCTGGGCAACGTCCTTCTTCTCCTGGTCATTCTGTGTGATCAGGGTCAGGGTGGGGAAGCCCTCGCCGTTAGGATATCCGGCCTCCGCCATCAGGCTCTTGGCCATCTCTACATCCTCGGCGAACAGATCGCCCACGGTGTTCCGATAATCCTCTTCAGAGCCCTCGTAGGGAATGCCGTGGGGCACAAAGGCAAAGGCGGATTCCGGACGGGAGGCCATCATAGACTGATTGAGTACCTCGCGGTTCAAGGAAATGCTGAGAGCCGTGCGCACTCTGGCGTCGGACAGATATTCCTTCTCACAGTTGATATCATAATAGCCGATGCCTACCAGGTCGTAGGAGTGAAGCTCCTCGCTGCCCGCGTACTGGCTCTGGGCCTGGCTTCCAATCACCAGGTTGTCGAGCACATCCACCTCACCCGCGTTGTAGGCGGAAAGAGCAGCCTCCTGGGACTCGATAAACACAATCTCCACGCCGTCCAGCTTCACGCTGTCCGCGTCAATGTACTCCGGGTTCTTCTCCAGCACATAGCTGGCCTGGGGATTGATCTCCTTAATACGAAAGGCGCCGTTGCACACATAGGTGTCGCCGGACTTGGTCCAGGGCTCCTCGGCCTCCACCACATCCTGACGGGTGGGGAAGTACATGGTAACTGCAGTCAGGTCCAGGAAATAAGCGGTGGGATGCTCCAGGGTAACCTCCAGGGTCTTATCATCCAAAGCCTTCACACCCACATCGTCTGCGGAGGCAGTTCCCCCGTTGTAGGCCTCGCCGTTCTTTAAGTAGAACAGATACCAGGCGCCGGGAGATGCGGTCTCAGGATTTAATCCCCGCTTCCATGCATACTCAAAATCTCCGGCAGTCAGAGGCTGTCCATCGGACCACTTTAAGCCATCCCGCAGGGTAAAGGTGTAGGTAAGCCCATCATCGCTGATCTCATAGCTCTCTGCGCATCCATTGATAAGAGAGCCATCCGGGCCAATCTGCATCAGTCCGGTAAACAGGTTCTGCATCACGATGGATGAGTTGGCATAGCTGTTCATGTTGGGATCCAGGGTCTCGGGCTCACTCTGCATCACGTACCTGATGACCTTTCCGCCCTCCGCGGAAGACTCCTCCGCAGCCGTTTCTGTGCTCTCTGTCCCGGAGCTGCTTGTCTGCGTGTCCGAGCTTCCGGAACAGCCTCCGATTACCGCCGCTGCCAGCAGACAGCCCAGCAGTGCATAAAGCCTTTTTCTCATAGTTTCTCCTCCTTAAATTCCTTTTTTTCGCAGCTGTTTAACTGCTTCTATAATTGTAGTAACAGTTCAGACGGCGGGTATCTTCTTGCCCGGCCTATGGCCGGACAAGAAGCATCGGATGTCCATCCGATGTGTAAACAGGGGCAAAAATATACTTACAAGCAAGCTT
>CALWMT010000310.1 GCA_944382045.1 uncultured Enterocloster sp.
TCAATATGCAGATCCAGTATCTTCATCGCTTCTAGCTCCTTTCATCCGTGGTGTGGAGCAGAGCGTTGACACCGTAGTGCAGGGCCTTTTTCTCCACGGGACTCATATTTTCCTTCTGCAGGGCCTGGATAAAGAAGCCGATCATATCGCTGGAGTGCTGGGCAAAGAGGGCGGAAAAATCATACTGGGGCTCGGAGGCGTCGATGATCTCGCCGATGCGGCAGCGGGAGAGGAGATGCGCAAGGTCGAAGGTAATCTCCGGATCCCGCATTCCCTTAATGCGGAAGCGGTAAATGTTTCTCTCCCCCCGCTTTTCAATCTCCTGTATAATTCGGTCCTCCAGCTCCCCGCTTGTGGTGTCCGGGGTTACATTCACAGCCAGATGGATGTATTGAAGGCTGGAAATAGGGATGAACTCCAGCCGGGTAATCTTGCGGGTTGCCGGATGGATTTCCCCGAAGAAAAAGCCGTGGGGGCCGGTCTCTGTGATGTCGAGAGGCTCCGGGGAGCCGCAGTAGGCCATCTTGCGCTCCGCGATGACCTGGGGCTTGTGGATATGTCCCAGGGCAATGTAGGAAAATGGGGACAGCTCCAGGCTGTTGTAGCTCAAGGGCAGATGGGACGCGTCCCCGCCGTGGGCCATGAGAATCTGTATCCGGTTATTTAGAGGAACCTGGATATCCTCCAGGAGAGGCTCCTTGATCTCGGTACGGTGATAGCTGAAGCCGTAGACCTCGGTATTGATGTCCTCAAAATAGTGGGAGGTCAGGCAGTCGTCCATGAGAAAGGTTACATTGGGCGCCCAGGAGAAGCTCAAAAGGGCAGAATTCTCCCGTATCCGGTCGTGGTTGCCTGCGATGAGCAGGACCTTGACCGCAGGAATCGTGGAGAAGAGGTAGTTGACCTCCTTTAAATCCTTTAGAAGCGGCTGCCGGTGGAATAAGTCACCGCTGATAAACAGACAGTCCGCCTCCGCTTCTCTGGTGTAGTCAATGATGGAGCGGAAGGTGTCCTTGATGGCCTGGGCCCGTTCCTTGCCCCAGGGCTTGTCCGCGTCGGGCGTCATTCCCCAATGGATATCCCCTGTGTGGATGAATCGCATACCTGCCTCCCTCTTACAGATCGCAGTTGTTGACGGTCCGGGGGAAGGGAATCACGTCGCGGATGTTTGACATGCCTGTGAGGTACATCACGCAGCGCTCAAAGCCCAGTCCGAATCCTGCATGGCGGGCAGAGCCGTATTTGCGCAGATCCAGGTAGAAGCCGTAATCCTCCTTATTAAGCCCCAGCTCGTCCATGCGGGCGGAGAGCTTTTCCAGATCGTCCTCCCTCTGGCTGCCGCCGATGATCTCGCCGATGCCGGGCACCAGGCAGTCCACAGCGGCCACGGTTTTCCCGTCGGGGTTCATCTTCATATAGAAGGCCTTGATCTCCTTGGGGTAATCGGTGACGAATACCGGGCGCTTGAAAATCTGCTCTGTGAGGAAGCGCTCATGCTCGGTCTGCAGGTCGCAGCCCCAGGATACCTTGTATTCGAACTGGTCGTTGTGCTCCTCAAGGAGCTTCACAGCCTCCGTGTAGGTGATGTGGCCGAACTCGGAATTCACTACATTGTGCAGGCGCTCCAGAAGGCCCTTGTCCACAAACTGGTTGAAGAAATTCATCTCCTCCGGCGCATTCTCAAGCACAAAACGGATCACATATTTGAGCATGCTCTCCGCAAGCTGCATGTCGTCGTCCAGATCCGCGAAGGCGATCTCCGGCTCAATCATCCAGAATTCCGCCGCGTGCCGGGGCGTGTTGGAATTCTCCGCCCGGAAGGTGGGGCCGAAGGTGTACACATTGCGGAAGGCCATGGCGTAAGCCTCCACATTTAACTGGCCGCTCACCGTCAGGTTGGTGGGCTTTCCGAAGAAATCCTGGGAGTAGTCCACAGCGCCGTCCGGGGTCTTCGGCACATTGTTTAAATCCATGGTGGTTACCTGGAACATCTCGCCGGCGCCCTCGCAGTCGCTTCCCGTGATTAAGGGCGTGTGGACGTAGACAAAGCCCCGCTCCTGGAAAAACTTGTGGATGGCGTAGGCGGTCAGGGAGCGCACGCGGAACACGGCCTGGAAGGTGTTGGTCCGGGGCCGCAGATGGGAGATGGTGCGCAGGAACTCAAAGCCGTGGCGCTTCTTCTGCAGGGGATAGTCCGGGGCAGAGGAGCCCTCCACGGCGACCTCTGTGGCCTGGATCTCAAAGGGCTGCTTGGCCTGGGGCGTGGCCACAAGGGTTCCCTTTACAATGATGGCGGTTCCCACGCCAAGCTTGGATATCTCGGCGAAGTTCGCCAGGGTGTCGTGGTAAACCACCTGCATGGTCTCAAAATAGGATCCGTCGCTGACGACGATGAATCCGAACGCCTTGGAATCCCGAAGGCTTCTCACCCATCCTCCGATGGAAACCTCCTTGTCCAGGAAGGCCTCCGGCTGCTTATAAATTTCTCTTACAGTAGTCAAATTCATGACTGTACTCTCCTTCTTTCCTGAGTTATATACCGAGATTATATGATATTTCGGGGAATGTTTCAAGGTTTATCTGGCGCCTGATCCACCACGGTTATAAAAACTGTGCCATATATACCGGCAGACACAGAATATCATGATCCTTCTGCAGATCTTTTGTATATAATAGGTATTTTTCCAAAATACGTCCTGAAAACTTCTCCGAAAAGGCATCCAGGGAGGCATGTGTCTTGTATCCAGAGGACTTCACCTCGATAGGACAGATTTTATTTTTCCTGGAAATAAGAAAGTCTATCTCATAGTTGTGGCGGGAGGCCTTATTTAAAAATGTATGATAGAACAACTCATCTCCGCCGGATGCTAAAAGCTGTGCCACTACATTTTCATATAAATAGCCGAGATTTGCCGCCAGCTTATCGCTCAGGAGCTTTTCGTAAATAATATTTTCCGTAAAATCCCGATCCTTAAAGACCAA
>CALWMT010000311.1 GCA_944382045.1 uncultured Enterocloster sp.
CACACAGAGGATATGTATAGGCTGAATCTGAAGGAGCTCAAGGTTGACCGCAGGATGCTCCGCAGGATTGTCCGCATCGGTGTGCCGGCAGGCATGCAGTCCGTTATGTATAATATTTCTAACATCATCATCCAGGCAGGTGTAAATACGCTTGGAACGGACAATGTGACGGCCTGGGCGACCTACGGAAAGGTGGACGGCCTGTACTGGATGATCATCAATGCGCTGGGCATCTCGGCCACCACCTTTATAGGACAGAATTATGGAGCCGGGCGGATGGACCGGGTGCGCAAGGGAGTGGGAGCCTGCATGGTCATCGGCGTGGTTCTCACCGGAACCATAAGCCTTGTGCTGTACAACTGGGGGATGGTTCTTGTGGAGCTCTTTACCACGGACGCGCAGGTACAGTCCATCTGCATGGATCGGATCCATTTTGTGGTTCCCACCTTTATTACTTATATAGCGATTGAAATTCTTTCCGGCTCCCTCCGCGGCGTGGGTGATGCCCTGATGCCTCTTATTATTACGGGTGTGGGCGTCTGTGCGGTGCGGGTGCTGTGGATTATTTTTGCCCTGCCGCATTTCCATACCATGCTCGGCGCGGCCTTCTGCTATCCGCTGACCTGGTCGCTGACCACCATAGCGTTTATCATTTATTACTATTTCTTCAGCACCATGCGGCGGGTGAAGGTAAAAATGCCGCGGCCCTTTGGAAGGAGGCAGTAGGCGGTGATACAGGATATTGCACCCAGGGTATTTGACCCGGTATATCGGGAGAAAAGGCCGGAGCCGGAGGATTTTGTCCTTCACTATGAATATAACAAGGTAATGCTCTTGAAGGAAAATGGAGCGTACCGCATTCCAACCTTCCGGGATCTGGAGGAGGAAGGCGATTGGGAGAAGGATGCCTACTATTTATTTTCCATTGATGAGAGGGCGTATTATCTGAATTCCCAGGGAAAAATGCCGGAGTTTGGCGGATGGGTCATGGAGGGCCTCACTATTTTCCGGGAGTTTTCCCCCATGTACCAGGGATTTGCAGGGATCACGGGGAGCCAGGTATACCGCTGGCGCCAGAGCCGGAGATTCTGCGGCTTCTGCGGAAGGGAGATGGAGCCCTCTCACAAGGAGCGGGCAATGGTCTGTCCCTCCTGCGGGCAGACCGAGTATCCCAAGATCAGCCCAGCCATCATTGTGGCGGTGATTGACAGGGAGCGGGATAAGCTTCTCATGAGCCGCTATGCCCACGGAGCTTACCGCCGCTATGCGCTGATTGCCGGCTTTGTGGAGGTGGGGGAGACCTTCGAGGAATGTGTCCGCCGGGAGGTGATGGAGGAGGTTGGCCTCCGGGTGAAGAATATCCGCTACTATAAAAGCCAGCCCTGGGCCTTTTCCGACACGGAGATGGTGGGCTTTACCGCGGATCTGGACGGGGATCCCTCCATCCGGCTTGAGGAGGATGAGCTGGCGGAGGCCGGATGGTTCTCAAAGGATGAGATTTTGGAATATCCCCCCTATACCAGTGTTGGACATGAGATGATGAAAGCATTTAAGGATGGAAAATTTGATCAATGAGAGAGAAGAGATACATACTGTTTGATCTGGACGGGACGCTGACGGATCCCAAGGAGGGCATCACCAAGTCGGTGCAGCATGCCCTGGCGCATTTTGGAATCGCTGTGGATGATTTGGACAGCCTGATTCCTTTTATTGGCCCCCCATTGACAGACAGCTTTGAGATGTTTTACGGCTTTACCCATGAGCAGGCCTTGGAGGGGGTCCGCGTATATCGGGAATATTTTACACAGAGGGGCTGGAGGGAGAACCAGGAGTATGCAGGGGTGCGGGAGATGCTAAGGGCACTGAAAACGGCTGGCTTTTCTCTGTCAGTTGCCACCTCCAAGCCGGAGGTATTTGCCCTGCGGATTCTGGACTATTTTCATTTGACGGATTACTTCGATGTGGTTGGCGGAGCGGATTTGGATGGGACTCGGATTCGGAAGGCGGATGTGATCCGATATACTCTTGGGAGGGCAGGGGTCAGCCAGTCCGGTCAGGCCTTGGAGCAGGTGGCCATGGTGGGGGACCGAGAGCACGATATCCTGGGAGCAAAGGCGGTTGGAATTGAATCCGTGGGCGTCCTCTACGGGTACGGAAGCCGGGAGGAGCTGGAGGCTGCGGGTGCGGACGCTCTTGCAGAGCAGCCGGGAGATCTGGTTCGGCTTCTGCAATATAACCTAAAGGAATAATGCCCATTCCTATTATGCAATTGACAAATAGAATAATGGTTGCTATGATAAACAATAATACAAATGGATGCGGGAAAGGTGTGGGAAGTATGATGGATGACAGAATTGTGTTGTCGCTTCTGGTTGATAATACGGCCGGCGTTCTGGCCCGTGTGGCGGGCCTGTTCAGCCGCAGAGGATATAATATTGAGAGCTTGACCGTGGGCGTCACGGCGGATCCCCGGTATTCCCGGATGACGGTGGTATCGCTGGGGGATCAGACCGTGCTGGAGCAGATCAAGAACCAGTTGAATAAGCTGGAGGATGTGCGGGATATCAAGGAGTTAAAGCCGGATCGGTCCGTTTACCGGGAACTGATGATGGTGAAGATTCGGGCGAATGCGGCGGACCGCCAGTCGGTGAGCGCTATTTCTAATATTTTCCGTGCCACCATTGTGGATGTGGGAAAGGATTCCCTGACCGTGATGCTGACCGGTGACCAGTCTAAGCTGGATGCTCTGGTGAATCTGCTGGAGGATTATGAGATTTTGGAGCTTGCCAGGACCGGCCTTACCGGGCTGGAGCGGGGCAGCGACGACGTCCGCTATCTGCCCTGACGGATGCGCGGGGGATTGATTTTCATGTGCGTTCCCGGCGGACAGGAAAAGCGATGTGTAAGGGAGGGCCAAAGACGGACAGAGAGACGCCGGTCCAGATGCCTTAAACATATATAA
>CALWMT010000312.1 GCA_944382045.1 uncultured Enterocloster sp.
AGCCTGCGTCCGGGCGGCGCATGCCCTTGGCTGCCGTCTGTTTATGGACGCCGGATCCCGGGTGGAGTACGGACGGACAGAGGGACTTATGGAGGAGAGCATGGACTGCCATCCCATCAATGCTTACGGCAGGGCCAAGTGGGAGTTTTACAATCGGGCACTGCCTCTCTGCCGGGAGCTGGGGATGGATTTCTGCCACCTGCGCTTTTTCAGCGTCTACGGCGCAGGGGATCACCCCTGGTCCATTATCTCCACCCTGGTGCGGGAGCTGCCCAAGGGCGGGAAGGTGTCCCTAAGCGCCTGCCGGCACGACTGGAATTTTATGTATATTGACGACGCGGTGGATGCAGTGGTGCAGCTGTGCGGCCGCTTCCTTGCGCATCCGGGGGAAGCCCTGGCGGCCGGAGCTTCCATTGTCAACATTGCCAGCCGGGATACCAGGAGACTGAAGGACTTTGTGGAGGAGCTTCATGAGCTTGCGGGCGGCAGAGGAGAGCTGGAGTACGGCACATTCGTCCAGGCCAAGGAGGGGGCCCTCTCTGTGCGTCCGGATGTGGAAAGGCTTCACGCGCTTCTTCCCGGCTGGAGGGAGCGCTATACATTCCGCCAGGGCATCCGCGCCATGCTGGAGGACGGCGGCGCGGCTGCCGCCATAGAAAAAGAAAGAGACAGATAAGATGAAGAAGATCAGCGTATTAATTCCCTGTTACAATGAGAAGGAAAATGTAGGCCCCATCAGCCAGGCCGTCACGGGCATACTGGAGAGAGAGCTTCCCCAGTATGACTATGAGCTGGTGTTTATTGACAATGACTCCACGGACGGGACCCGGGATATTATCCGGGGGCTGTGCCGGGAGAATCCACGGATCAAGGCCATTTTCAATGCCAGGAACTTCGGCCAGTTCAACTCCCCCTACTACGGGATGCTCCAGATCACCGGGGACTGCGTCATCGAGATGGTGGCGGATTTCCAGGACCCCGTGGAGCTGATTCCCCAGTACGTGCACGAGTGGGAGAAGGGCTACAAGATTGTCATCGGCATCAAGACCAGCAGCCAGGAGAACCGGATCATGTACTGGCTCAGGAGCTGCTATTACCGGACCATCAAGAAGCTCTCGGATGTGGAGCAGATCGAGCATTTCACCGGATCCGGGCTCTATGACAGGGAGTTTATCGAGATCCTGCGCAGGCTGGACGACCCCACGCCCTTCCTGCGGGGGATTGTGGCGGAGCTGGGCTACAAGCGCAAGGAGATCCCCTATGAGCAGCCAAGGCGCCGGGCGGGAAAGACCCACAACAATTTCTATAAGCTCTACGACGCGGCCATGCTCAGCGTCACCTCCTACACCAAGGCGGGGCTGCGCCTGGCCACCATCTTCGGGAGCCTCTGCGCCGGGCTCAGCCTGGCAGTGGCCCTTGTGTACCTGGTGATGAAGCTGATCTGGTGGGACCGCTTCCCCGCAGGCATGGCCCCCATGCTCATCGGCATGCTGTTTCTGGGCTCCATCCAGCTCTTTTTCATCGGACTTCTGGGAGAGTATATTATGAGCATCAACCAGCGGGTGATGAAGCGGCCTCTGGTGATCGAGGAGGAGCGCATCAATATGGATGCCGCGCCTCTAAGAACGGAGGAAGACGGCAAAGCCGCAGTTCAGGAAAGGGCGGTGACAAAGGGTGAAGTATAAGATCGATGTGGTGCGTATCCGGGAAAATTCCATCACCTTAAACGGCTGGGTCCTGGGGAAAAATCCGGAGAGCCGGGCCACCTTCCGGGTGGAGGACGAGAAGCACCGGGCCGTGAAATTTAAAATGGTGCCCACCCGGCGGGACGATGTGAGTCAGATATATTTTAAGAAGGTGTACGACAAGGATTTCGGATTTGACATCCGCTTCCCCTATGACCGGGGAAAATCCTACTGGCTTCTCATCCGCTGCGAGGGCCGTCAGGCGAAGATCAAGTTCAACGAGGAGCTCATCGCCAAGCGGGCCAGTGTGGCCCACAAGCGGATGGAAAAGATCAAGGACCTGATGAACATGGAGACGGTCCGGGTGGCCATGGATTTCTGGAAGGAGCATGGCCTCAGGGCCCTGATCGTGAAGTCCCGCCACAAGCTGGCCGGCATAGACAATGATTACGACTACGGCGAGTGGTACGACCTGACAAAGCCCACTGAGGAGGAGCTGGCCGCCCAGCGGGAGGCAAGATTCGATTTCCGTCCCCTGCTCTCCGTGGTGATTCCCGCCTACAAGACCCCGGAGCGCTATCTGAAGGAGATGCTGGATTCCATTCTGGCCCAGACCTACGACAACTGGGAGGTCTGCCTGGCGGACGGAAGCCCGGCAGGCCAGAGCCTTGAGCGGGTGCTGAAGCGGTATGCCGAGCGGGATCCCCGCATCCGCTATCAGGTTCTGGGAGAGAACTTAGGAATTGCGGGGAATACCAACGCAGCCCTGCAGATGGCGTCAGGCGATTTTGTGATTCTGGCGGACCACGACGACACCCTTCCGCCCCACGCCTTCTATGAGGTTGCGAAGGCGGTAAACGAGCACCCGGACTGCCAGGTGATCTACTCCGACGAGGACAAGCTGGATATGGACGGGAAGGCCCTGTTTGACCCCCATTTTAAGCCGGATTTCAATCCGGATCTGCTCACCAGCGTGAACTACATCTGCCATCTCTTTGTGGTGGAGAGGAACCTTTTAGAAAAGGTGGGGGGCTTCCGCCAGGAATTTGACGGGGCCCAGGACTATGATTTCATTTTCCGCTGCACCGAGGCGGCGAAGGAGATTTACCATATTCCCAAGGTGCTCTATCACTGGCGCTGCCATCAGAATTCCACCTCCAGCAACCCGGAGAGCAAGATGTACGCCTTTGAGGCCGGATCCCGGGCCATCATGGCCCACTACAAGCGGATGGGGATAGAGGCCGAGGGGGTGGAGAAGGGGGTGGACTACGGCAT
>CALWMT010000313.1 GCA_944382045.1 uncultured Enterocloster sp.
AGGAGTACATAATAGGAACTCTGTTTGTATGCATTCGGTCGTATGCCATTATCATGTCCATAACCTTTGTTGAGCTGTCCATCGGATTTACAATTATAGGACTGGAATATGCCCTTCCCATTGCCTTTGGAATCGCTATATTTGATATTCTTCCGGTTCTGGGAACAGGCGGCATCATGCTCCCCTGGGCGGTCATCACAGCTATTCGAGGGGATATACCGCTTGCGCTGAGCCTTCTGGCTGTCTACGTGGTGGTGACAATTATACGAAATATCATTGAGCCTAAGATCGTGGGAGCCCAGCTGGGACTGCATCCCGTGGTAACGCTGGTGAGCATGTTTGTGGGAACCCAGCTTTTTGGAGTGCTGGGCCTGTTTGGATTTCCGATCTGCCTTTCCCTTCTGCGCCATTTAAATGATACCGGAGCTGTCAAAATTTTTAAGTAAACTTTACAAATCTGGTTCTTATGGTATAATTTAAGAGGATGTAAATATTTTATGAACAAATTTTTACGAAAGTTAAGTTCCTTGAGGATAAAGGGAATACAGATATAGATTTAGAGGTGTGGAATGGAACAGTATATCATAAAGGGCGGCAATCCCCTGGTAGGAGATGTAACCGTGAGCGGTGCAAAGAATGCGGCGCTGGGGATTTTGGCAGCCTCCATTATGACGAATGAGGATGTCCTGATTGACAATCTCCCAGATGTGAAGGATATCAATGTGATGCTTGAGGCCATCCAGGAGATTGGCGCGCGGGTGGAGCGGGTGGACCGCCACACGGTGCGGATTAATGGCGGCAATATCAAGGAGGTTTCCGTGGATGATGAATTCATCCGCAGAATTCGAGCTTCTTATTATTTTATCGGAGCGCTTTTGGGTAAATACAAAAGTGCTCAGGTTCCTCTTCCCGGCGGATGCAACATCGGCAGCCGGCCCATTGACCAGCATATCAAGGGATTTCGGGCACTGGGAGCAGAGGTAGTGATCGAGAGGGGAACGGTGTTTGCCCATGCGATCGACCTGGTGGCCAGCCATATCTATCTTGATGTGGTTTCTGTAGGCGCTACCATTAATATTATGATGGCAGCTGCCCTGGCAGAGGGACAGACAATCCTTGAAAATGCGGCCAAGGAGCCTCATATTGTAGATGTAGCTAACTTTTTGAACAGCATGGGTGCAAATATCAAGGGAGCAGGCACGGATACCATCCGTATCCGGGGAGTGAATCATCTGCACGGCACGGAGTATTCCATTATCCCGGACCAGATCGAGGCGGGCACCTTTATGTGTGCGGCAGCGGCAACCCGGGGAGATGTGATGATACGCAATGTGATCCCCAAGCACCTGGAGGCAATCTCCGCAAAGCTCACGGAGATCGGCTGTGAGGTTATTGAGTTTGACGATGCCGTGCGGGTGGTTGGAAAGCCAGTGCAGCGGCACACGGATATCAAGACTCTCCCCTATCCGGGATTTCCCACGGATATGCAGCCGCAGATGGCAGTTACCCTGTCCTTGGCTAACGGGACAAGCATGGTTACGGAGAGTATTTTTGAGAACCGCTTTAAATATGTGGATGAGCTGGCCCGTATGGGAGGAAACATCAAGGTAGAGGGCAATGTGGCAGTGATCGACGGTGTGAAGGGCTTTACAGGCGCCCAGGTAAATGCGCCGGATCTGCGGGCCGGGGCGGCCCTTGTGATTGCCGGACTCGCAGCGGACGGATATACCGTGGTGGATGAGATTGGGTATATCCAAAGAGGATATGAGCGTTTTGAGGAGAAGCTTCAGGGACTGGGAGCTATGATTGAGAAGGTGGATTCTGACCGGGAGGTACGGAAGTTTAAGATGAAGGTCGGATAAGCTGGGGATGGGGATGTGTATGAAAATGGGAAAGAGAATTTGCTCCGTTCTTCTTCTGCTGATGCTTCTTCTTACGGGCTGTGGGAAGAGCACGGAGGAGAAGTGGCAGGAGCAGTATGATCTGGGCATGCGGTATCTGCTGGAGGAAAATTATGGGGAGGCAATCGTGGCATTTACAGCGGCCATTGAGATTGAGCCAAACCAGGCGCTGGCCTATGTAGGCCGAGGCGGAGCCTATATTGGAAGCGGGGAGACCGAGGACAATCTGAACGCGGCTCTTGCAGATTACCAGAGCGCGATCCGTCTGGACAGCATGAATGCAGAGGCATATGTGGGAGCGGCGGATGCCTATATCCGGCAGGGGATATATGAGCTGGCGTCAGAGATTCTCCAGACAGGCTTTGATCAGACGAAGGATGAGCAGATACAAAGCAGGATCGATGAGATTGAGAGCGGATATGTATTTGACTCATCCGGCGGTCTGCGCATGGAGACTATTTTTGGTGAAGACGGGCAGAGGCTGGGATATTATGTATATTCCTACTATCCGGACGGAGGCAGAAAGGAAATTATCGCCTACGACGCGGATGGAAACGAAACCGGACGCGGTGAAAACACTTACGATGAACAGGGAAGGCCCCTTCAGGAATGCTATCAGGAAAATGATGGAACGATCGGCATTACAAGATATACCTATAATGAAAATGAGGTAAGGGTTGAGAGCTATAGTCAGGACGGAGAGCTGGTATCCTTTGCGATTCGAGAGCTGAATGAGGACGGAAGGATCATACAGGAGAGAAGGGGAGCCTCAGAGTCCGAGATCGATACGATCGTGACCTACGAATATGACGATAGAGGAAGGCTGACCCGGATGGTGGAGGATTTCGGTGAAGGCGGACGTCTGGAGAATCTGTATGATTACGACGAGGATGACAACTGCATCCATACGGTCCAATATCACGGAGACAGAGAGCTCTCCCATGAGATCTGGTATGAGTGGGAGGACGGGAGACTGGTTAAGGAAACCATGCAGGATTATTTAACCGGATACGGGTCAGGGACCACTGTCTACGAATATGA
>CALWMT010000314.1 GCA_944382045.1 uncultured Enterocloster sp.
CGATTCATTTTACGCCGGGAATCGGCGGCAGACCAGGAAAGACCTTATTTTTGGAGGCCTGCAGCGAGGGATAGTATAGCACGGATCAGGGGCAGATGCAAGTATATACCCACAATTTACCCACTCTTTTATCTGGCGTTCACACTGTCTACAAAAGCAATCCAGCAGCCAAAATCCCCGATGGTCTTGCGGTTATAGGGATCGTCCTCCTCATATCCCAGCGCATCCCTCCAGGCAGCTGTCCGGCCCTGCATTTTTAAATACCTGGCCAGCTGATTGAATTTCACAATCAGGGAATTGTGGCAGGCTGTCCGGCCTGCATCCTGGTCCATCCTCTTCTCTCTGGACCACAGAAGCCAATTGGCACGGAATCCCGCATATTTGGCTGCTGCCAGTGCCAGCTCCTCGTACAGCTCCACTGCATCCGGATCATTTCCGATTTCCTCCAGCATTTCCCTGTGAAGGGTCCTTGCCCTCTCCAAATCCAAGCTCTTTGGCTTCTCAAGATATTCCTCATAGCTGACTGGCTTCATGCAATCATTCCTCCGATCTTTTTAAACTGCTTATACATAAACATACTTCCTACGGCTTACATTGTCAATGTGTTTTCCGCAGAGCCAAGTCTATATTCGTTACTGCTCAGCCGTGCATACCCCAAAGGGGGCCTATATCCGCGCACGGCTGAGCAGTAACCTACATTCCTCCCTCTCCCGCATGTGTACTGCGGAAAGCGCCGCAGAAAAGCATTAGGAAATTTGTCGAAAACTGCTTGCCATTTACCAGCACATATCTTATAATATAGGTGTACCAAGGATAAAGAAGAGATTGTACGATATTATGTACAATCTCTTTCAATTTATAAGGACTACAATGGAGGACAACCCATGGCAAGAGAAATGATTATGGTGCTGGACTTCGGCGGACAGTACAACCAGCTGATCGCCCGTCGGGTCCGGGATGAGGGCGTGTATGCCGAAGTCTATTCCTATGATATCGGCCTTGACAAGATCCGGGAGCTGGCTCCCAAGGGAATCATTTTTACAGGAGGACCTAATTCCGTTTATCTGGAAACAAGCCCTCATATTGATGCGAAGATATTTGATATGGGAATTCCCATCCTGGGAATCTGCTATGGCTCCCAGCTGATTGCCTATGAGCTGGGCGGCGCTGTGGAGACCGCTCCTGTGAGCGAGTACGGCAGGACAGACGTGGAGATTGACCAGAGCGCTGTCCTCTTAAAGAATGTCTCCTCCACAACCACCACCTGGATGTCCCATACGGACTATATCTCCCAGGCTCCCGCCGGGTTTCAGGTGACGGGCCGCACGCCAGTCTGCCCCATCGCGGCTATGGAGAACCGGGAGAAGAATATTTACGCTGTCCAGTTCCACCCCGAGGTGCAGCACTGTGCGGAGGGGAATAAGATGCTTCACAACTTTGTCTACGATGTCTGCGGCTGCGCCGGTGATTGGAGGATGGACACCTTTGTGGAGGACTCCATCCGCGCCATCCGCGAAAAGGTGGGAAGCGGAAAGGTTCTCTGCGCGCTTTCCGGCGGCGTGGACTCCTCTGTGGCCGCAACGATGATGGCTAAGGCCATTGGGAACCAGCTCACCTGCGTATTTGTGGACCACGGCCTGCTGCGCAAGAATGAGGGCGACGAGGTGGAGGCTGTGTTCGGCCCCAAAGGCCCCTACAGCCTGAATTTTATCCGCGTCAATGCACAGGAGGAATTTTACGAGAAGCTGAAGGGCGTGGAGGAGCCGGAGCAGAAGCGGAAAATCATCGGCGAGGAATTTATCCGCGTGTTTGAGCGGGAGGCCAAGAAAATCGGCGCTGTGGACTTCCTGGTTCAGGGAACCATTTACCCGGATGTGATCGAGTCCGGCCTGGGCAAATCCGCCACCATCAAGTCCCACCACAATGTGGGAGGCCTGCCGGATTACGTGGATTTTAAGGAGATCATTGAGCCTCTTCGCCTGCTGTTCAAGGACGAGGTTCGCCAGGCAGGCCTCAAGCTGGGCCTTCCGGAGTACCTGGTATACCGCCAGCCCTTCCCCGGCCCCGGCCTGGGTGTGCGCATCATCGGTGAGGTGACTGCGGAGAAGGTCCGCATGGTCCAGGACGCAGACGCTATCTACCGGGAGGAGATCGCCAAGGCGGGCCTTGACCGGAAAATCAGCCAGTATTTCGCCGCCCTGACCAACATGCGCTCTGTGGGCGTTATGGGCGACTTCCGCACCTATGATTACGCTGTGGCCCTGCGGGCCGTGGTGACGGATGACTTTATGACCGCTGAGGCAGCGGACATTCCCTTTGATGTGCTCCAGCGGGTGATGAACCGGATTGTGAACGAGGTGAAGGGGATCAACCGGGTTATGTATGATATCAGCTCGAAGCCGCCGGGGACGATTGAGTTCGAATGATTTTGTTCCCATCCGATCCAATCCCATCGGCCTCTCCGCCCGAAATCAAGCGGCCCAACACAATCGGTCCCGGTTTTGGCGTGAGGTAAAATAAGGAAAAATAACACAGAGAGCGAGAAGGACTAACCACCTTCCCGCTCTTTTTTCATACCCTATTTTCCCTCTTATCTTCCGCTTTTCATAAGGCTTCATAAGGCTTTTGATAAGGTTAAATGAGGAAAGTAAAAGGGCGAAAAAACTTGAAAACCCTTTAAAATAAGGGAAATTTGAAAATAGGAAACTAAAACGAGAAAAAGGAAAAGACCCATTAAAAAGGGTGAAGGATATGCGGGAAGATAAGCGGAATACAAAGAGGGATTCCTACAATCAGGAAAATTTAAGGGAACATAAAAGCGAGAAAACAGGCTTTTTAGAGGCAGGAAAAGGGACAGAGAAGGTAAAGGAGAAAATTTTGTGATGTTTGATTTGGATGGGATATGGTGAGGGATTTGGAT
>CALWMT010000315.1 GCA_944382045.1 uncultured Enterocloster sp.
GGGCAATGTGATCAAGCTGGAGCACAATCAGTTCATCAGCATCAACCGGAACGCCGCCGTGGAACTGCGCATCACCCTGGAGGCCTTTGGAACGGAGCACAAGAACCAGATTGTAGCGGCCCTGACAAACGCAGGCTACCGGCCCAAGCTGGTGAAGTTCAAGGGAAGCTACAGCGAGCTGTAAGGGAGGCGGGGGACGCCCATGATTCTTTCAGACAAGCAGGTATCAGAGATACGGGCGGGGCTTTTGGGAAATGTCCGCTATTTTGTCAAGTGGCTCTTTATTTCCCTGGCCGTCGGCGCGGTGGGAGGCGCTGCGGGCACAGTGTTCTCCCTGGGAGTGGAGTGGGTTACGGATTTTCGCGGGGAGAATGGCTGGACCTTGTTTCTCATGCCCCTTGCGGGCGCGGCCATTGTCTGGCTCTACCAGACCTTCCACGAGGAGGGGAACCGGGGCACCAATATGGTGATTGAGTCCATCTCCTCCAATGAGACGGTGACGCCGGCCACAGGCCCCCTGATTTTTGTTTCAACCATTCTCACCCACCTTGTGGGCGGCTCCACGGGAAGAGAGGGGGCGGCCCTGCAGCTGGGCGGGAGCATTGGAAATGTATTTGCCGGCATTATCCGCCTGGACGAGAAGGACAAGAAGGTGGCGGTTATGTGCGGCATGAGCGCGGTTTTCTCCGCCCTCTTTGGGACGCCTGCCGCTGCGGGAATCTTTCCCCTGGAGGTGGTGAGCATCGGGGTCATGTACTACGCGGCCCTGGTGCCCTGCATATTTGCCTCCTACACAGGGGTGGGGATTGCCAGGCTTGCGGGGCTTCCGGGGGAGAATTTTCCCATCCCGGATGTGCCGCCGGTCACCCTGGGGAGCGCGGCCTTCATGGTCTTTCTGGGGATTCTCTGCGCGGGCGTGAGCGTGGTTTTCTGCATTCTCCTGCACACGTCGGAGAAGACCTACCGGAGGTGCTTTCCCAATCCCTATATCCGGATTCTGGCAGCCAGCGCCATTTTTATCTGCCTCACCCTCCTTGCGGGTACCAGGGCCTACTGCGGCGGAAGCATTCCGCTCATCGAGGAGAGCGTGAAGGGGGAGGCAGTCGGGGAGGCCTTTCTCCTGAAAATGCTTTTCACCGCCGTCACCCTGGGAGCAGGCTTTAAGGGAGGAGAAATTGTGCCGACTCTGTGCGTGGGCGCGGCCTTTGGTTCCGTGGTGGGAAATATCTTCGGATTTTCCCCGGCCCTCTGCGCGGCCGGCGGCATGGCGGCTCTCTTCGCGGGGGTTACTAACTGCCCCGTAACCTCCCTGATTCTGGCCCTGGAGCTTTTCGGGTATGAGGGCATGGAATATTATTCCATTGTGATTGCCGTGTCCTTTGCGCTGTCCGGATACTATGGCCTCTATGGCAGCCAGAAATTTGTCTATTCCAAAATCCGGACAGAATTTATCAACCGGAAATCAAATGAATCATAAGGCAGGAAAGCGTATGCTGGAGCGTAAGGATGTGATGCCGGTGGCTTTTCTCAAAAAGGAAAGGTTCACCGGAAGCCTTAAGGGAATGCGTTACCGCATGGAGATGGCGAAGGAGGGGGAGGAGGCCCGGCTCAAGGTTACAATCTGGCCCGAGCCCTACAGCTTTGACGCCACAAAGGAAGAGGATAAGCACTGGGAATTCTTCCCGTTCTCTGAGGAGGGAATCTGCGGGGGAGTGCAGTGGCTCAATGAACAGTATGAGGCCGGCAGGGAGCTCTGGCAGTCCCGCTGCCGGCGTATGGGATGAGGTGTTTTGATGAAGCGTACCATTCGTCTGATAACAACGCTCCTTCTGGTCCTGTCCCTGTGGACCCTTCCGGTCCTTGCAAGGCCGGATTGGCCCACAGGCCCAGGGGTCCAGTCGGAGGCGGGGATTGTGGTGGATATGGATTCCGGGACCGTTCTCTTTGGCCAGAACATTCATGTCCAGGAGATACCCGCCAGCATCACGAAGCTTCTCACCGCCCTGGTGGTGATTGAGAACAGCAATCTGGACGACCCGGTCACATTTTCCTATGACGCGGTCTACAACGTGGAGGAGGGAGCGGGAAATAAGCTGCAGATTGAGGAGGGGGACGTGCTCACTGTGCGGGAGTGCCTCTACCTCATGCTCCTTCTCTCCTCCAATCAGGCGGCAAACGCCCTGGCGGAGCATGTGGGGGGAAGCCGGGAGGGCTTTGTGGATATGATGAATGCCCGGATTGCTGAGATTGGCTGCACGGAGAGCCATTTTGCCAATCCCTCCGGCTTAAATGACGATACCCAGCGGACCACGGCCTATGATATGGCCCTCATTGCCCGGGAGGCTTATCAAAATCCCACGCTCCTGGAGATTAACTCCTCCCTGGAGGCACAGCTTCCGCCCACCAAGAACCGGCCGAACGGCACCACCTATTATATGGAGCACAAGCTTTTGGTCACGGACGACCCGGCGGATGAGAACTATTATCCGGACGCCATTGCGGGAAAGACCGGCTACACCTCCCAGGCGGGCCAGACGCTTGTGACCTATGCCAGGAGGGACGGCCGGGGCCAGATTACCGTGACCTTAAAGAGCACGGAGAAGACCCACTATTCCGACACCATCGCCCTGATGGAGTTCGGCTTTGACAATTTTTACAACCTGAATATATCGGAAAATGAGACGGAGTACGCGGCCCAGGACGGCCCGGTGGAGATAGGCGGCGTATCCTACGAGCCGGGGGAGCTCTACTACGAGCCGGAGGCCGTCCTCACCCTTCCCAATGACAGCGTCTTTGCCGACGCGGAGAAAACCCTTGTGACGGAGCTGCCGGAGGATCGGCCGGAAAATGCGGTGGCGCGGATGGACTACACCTACAATGAGCGGGCAATCGGCCAGGCGTGGCTTCTCACCACAA
>CALWMT010000316.1 GCA_944382045.1 uncultured Enterocloster sp.
TCCTGGGTCAGTATGTTCATCAGCCGGTTGCGGTCGTCCACAAAGCGCTTGTCCACATTGTCGATGTACCAGGGGGTCAGGTCGCTCACATACTCTGAATAGCTGGTCAGCCAGTGGATGGCCGGGAAATGCCTTGCGTAGGACAAGGATTTGTCCAGGCCCCAGAAGCAGCGCACAAAACGCTTTGTATTCTGGGTCACCGGCTCGGAGAAATCGCCTCCCTGGGGGGATACAGCGCCGATGATGGTCACAGATCCTTCTGTGCCGTTTAAATTCCGCATCATGCCCGCCCGCTCATAGAACGCGGAGAGCCGGGAAGCCAGATAGGCCGGGAAGCCCTCCTCCGCGGGCATCTCCTCCAGACGGCCGGAGAGCTCTCTTAGGGCCTCCGCCCAGCGGGAGGTGGAGTCCGCCATGATAGCCACATGGTAGCCCATATCCCGGTAATACTCCGCCAGCGTCAGGCCGGAGTACAGGCTGGCCTCACGGGCCGCCACCGGCATGTTGGAGGTATTGGCAATCAGGGTGGTCCGGTCCATCAGGGGGTTGCCGCTCTTGGGATCGATCAGCTGGGTAAACTCCTCCAGAACCTGGGTCATCTCATTGCCCCGCTCCCCGCAGCCGATGTAGATGATCACATCCGCATCCGACCACTTGGCAATCTGGTGCTGGGTCATGGTCTTTCCCGTTCCGAATCCGCCGGGAATCGCCGCCGTGCCTCCCTTTGCCAGGGGAAACATGGTGTCCAGAATTCTCTGTCCCGTGATCAGAGGCTTCTGGGCCGGGAACCGCTTAGCGGTGGGACGCGGACGGCGGATGGGCCACTTCTGGGTCATGGTGAGCTTTTTCTCCGATCCGTCCATGAGCTGAAGGGTCAGGAGCGGGTCATTTATGGTGTACTGCCCGTCGGGTACCACATCCAGCACATAGCCCTCCACATCCGGGGGCACCATCACCTTGTGCACGATAGCCCGTGTCTCCGGCACCTCCGCGATGATGGTTCCGGGCATCAGGCGGTCTCCCTTTTTCACAACCATATGGGTGTCCCACTTCTTTTTCGTATCCAGGCTGTCCACGCTGATGCCCCGGCTGATATAAAAGCCGCTGCCCTTGGCGATCTCGCTCAGGGGCCGCTCAATTCCGTCAAATATATTGCTCAAAATTCCGGGAGCCAGTGTTACGGACACCGGGGATCCGGTCCCTGTCACAATCTCCCCTGGCTTTAGGCCGCTGGTCTCCTCATACACCTGCACGGTGGTCCTTCCCGAGGTCAGGCCGATGACTTCGCCTACCAGGTTTTCCCGGCCCACGTACACCATCTCGTTCATCTGAAAGCCGGGATCTCCCTCCAGGGAGACCACGGGGCCGTTAATGCCATAAATCACACCTGTCTTAGCCACTTTGCCTTCCTCCTAACTCCTCGAACTTAAAGGCATGACGCGCCTCCTCCAGCTTGGTGTGGAAGGAGTTGTCAATCAATATGTGCTTGTCGGGAATCACCGCCCGGATACCGCCGTTAAAGGAATACTCGCTGATCTTGATCTCCGCGTTGTGATGCATGGCAAGGCGCTGGGCCTTGTCCTGATCCGCCGGATCCATGTAGATAATGATATGCTCCTCCCCGGCAAACTCCTTGGCCGCCTTTACCTGGCGCTCCAAAAGGGCCTGATACTCCCTGGTCTCCATAAAATTCGCAAGCTTATCCTTAAGCTCCACAAACAGCTTGTCCTTAAGCGCCTCCTGCCTGCGGCTGGCCTCCCGCTTCAAAGCCAGCTGGCCGATAGAGAGCTTCTTGTTGATCTCCCGCTTTAGCTTCTCGGTCTCGGCCTCCACCTCCATGTCCGCCCTGCGCTTCGCGTCCGCCGCATGCTCCTCATAGGTCTTTTCCAGAGCGTTCATATATTCGTCCAGGGCCTTCGCGCTCCTCTCCCTGGCGTCCGTCATACAGATATCCTGAAAATGCTTCAGTTTTTCCTCTGTCGTCAAATCCGTCACCTGCTTTCTCTGTCTGAACCATTACAGCTTCAGTCCTATGGCCTCATTCACATACGAGGTGATAAAGTCCGGCTTGCGGCCGGTTCCATGGCGGTCCGGGATCTCCACAATCAGCGGCAGCTTCCGCTCCAGCTTCACATTGTCGATAATCTCCGGAAACTCCCTGCCGAATTTCTCTGTCAGCAGGATTATCCCCACCTCTTTATCGGCCAGAACCTTATCCAGCTCTCCCTTAAGCTCCTCCCTCGTGTGAACTACAGCCCCCTCCACACCGGCCAGGCGCATGCCCGTCCAGGTATCGATGTTATCGCTGATCAAATACATCCTCATAGGATTACAGCTGTCCTAAGATCATAAAGGAAATGATCAGTCCGTACAAGCACACACCTTCGGCAAGGCCTACGAAGATCAGGGATTTACCAAGAATGGAGCTGTCCTCGCTGATAGCTCCCAGAGCGGCGCTTGCTGCCGCGGATACGGCGATGCCGCCGCCCAGGCAGGACAGGCCGGTGGAAAGGGCCGCAGAGATATAGCCCAGCCCTGTGGCGGAAACGCCGGCAGCCGCCGTCTCCTCAGCAGCCATCGCGTTTCCGGAGAACATAAGCACAGCAGCCAGGATCATCGTTCCAAAAAACAGAAACAGGTTCACGCCGAGAGCGGTCTTATACCGTCCCCTTGTCTTCTCCCCCGCTGCAAACGCGCCAAAGGGTACTCCAATGCTCAGAATCAGTGCTGCCGCCAATGTAATTTTTACCATCCAACTCATAATTTTTAATCTCCTTTTCTTCTTAAAATAGTACTTGACTGCCGGCTAAGCCGTCCCTGGCTTAAGCCGCTGTCTTTCCATAAGGTACAAAGCTTCTTCCGCTGCCCCGGTAGAACCGGCTGAA
>CALWMT010000317.1 GCA_944382045.1 uncultured Enterocloster sp.
ATAAGTTATAACTTCGGTGCCCCGCCGCGCGTCCTGGATCTCCCGCAGTGCACACAAAAAAGCACCGGATATCCGATGCTTTTTGTATCTCCTGTCTTATATTTTCACCCTGCTCAGCGCAGAACCCTTACACTGTCCCGGACTACCATCTTAAAGGGCAGGCGGATGTTGTGCTCCTCATAGGTCCGTCCATTCATCAGATCCAGCAGGATCCGCACCGCCCGCATTCCCTTTTCCGTCACGCTCTGGCGGACCGTCGTCAGGTGCGGGCGGACCAGCCTGGCGTACTCATTATCGTCAAATCCCGTCACAGATAGGTCATCCGGAACGCGGATGCCATGATCCTCCATGTAATTGATCAGCCGGGCCGCATAATAATCTGAGCCGCAGATAACCGCCGTATAGGCGTCCCTGCCGAAGCAGACAGCCTCCATCGCTCCCTCCAGCCCCATCTCCCCGATGCTGATCACCGGAAAGCTCTCCTGGTCCCAGGGAAGGCCGTATTCCTTAAGGGCGCGCACACAGCCCTTATAGCGCTCGCCGGCAATCCCCTCTGTCCCATAGGCAAAGTAGGCCAGCCGGCTGTGTCCGCTGCGGATCAGGTACTCCGTCACATCGAAGGCGCCCTTCTGCTCGTCCAGCGTTATGTTGATCTCCGGCGCATCCTCCGGACAGTTGTAGCAGTCAATCAGGACCATGGGCTTTTTGTAGCTCTTCCGAAGCTCCAGCACATCCTCATAATCCAAGCTTACCATGATCACCCCGTCCACGTTCCAGGTGGCCGCGTTCTTCAATGTGTCCTGCATGTTGTCCGATATATTCATCATCAGATAATAATCCTTGGTGCGGACAATTTTCTCAATTGCCCCCACAAGCTCTCCATAGAAGGGATCGCAGAGCAGATTCGTATATCTTCCCTTCCGCTCCTTCATGACAACGCCTATGATCTTTGACTGGTTCTGCGCCAGGTTTCTGGCTCCCATATTGGGCACATAGCCGGATTCCTTCAGCGCCTTCTGCACCATCGCAATTGTGGCGGGAGATACCTCCGATGTCTTGCCATGGATCACATTTGACACAGTCGTCATGCTCACCCCCAGCTGGCTGGCTATCTCCTTTATCGTAACCATGTGAATCCTCCTCACCGGCACAGGCCTATCCGGCGCTGCCGTCCAAAATTAGCTCATAAACTGATAAATATTATATATGTTGATGCCGATAATCACCGCCATAAGAGCGATGAACAGCTTATCCACCACATGCCCGTCAATCCGCCGGTTGATCATGCGGCCGCTCATGGCCCCCAGGATTCCTCCCACTGCCATCAAAACCAGCAGCCATATGGAAAACTCCGGCACCGTGCGGGATGCCAGGGTATTGAGCAGGCTGGTGATCTGCGAAAACAAAATAATATACAGGGAATTCTGCGCCGCTGTCTTTGTATCCATAGAAAAGAAATAAAACAGCACCACCAGGTTGATGGGACCGCCTCCAATCCCCAGGAATGAGGACATCACGCCCAGCACAAGTCCGATGAGCACACAGACCAAAAGATTTTCCACCCGGCGGGTTTTCACCTTGTCCTTTTCCACCGTATAAATCAGGGTTCCCAGGGTAATGACCAGCAGACAGGCTGCCTGGACCGCCCCCACCATATCCTTATCCGCAAACAGATTGGAGAGCGCCTGAAACATGGACTTTCCCACAATTCCTCCGATGGCCGCTCCGATTCCCAGAGGGGTTCCCGTGCGCATATCGATCAGAGACTCTCCGCCCAGCCTTCCGCGGATCACGGAATAGCAGGTCATGGCGAGAACCGTGCACCCTGACAGGAAGCTGATGGTGGAGACGCTCAGCACGCCGAACGCATCCAGAACCGGCTTGATGATGACGCCGCCGCCGATCCCGCAGATTGCACCCACAATCGATGCCCCAAAGCTGATCATCCAAAATAATACATACAGATATGTGCTCATTTTCTTTTGCTTCCTTTCTGTGTGTCATCCGTCTTCTTCTGCATACAGTATATTATACACCAAATCCCTAATTTTTCCATGTAAAAAAGAGCGGGCCTGCAATGCCCGCTCTTTGTGCGTTTTGTCATGCATGAATGCATCGCCTCTCAGAGGCTTACTCGTCCTTCTTGCCCCCGGTGATCTTCCCCAGAGCCATAACAGCGAGCATGATAATGATAATGGCCACAAAGATGCCCGCCATGCCTTTTCCCATAATCTCAAATGCAATTGCCAGATTATTCATATCTCCTACCTCCTACTCGAATTACAGATACTGGGTTACGATGCTGATTACCAGGCCGCCGGCGATAACGGAGGCAACCTGTCCGGATACGTTGGTGCCCGCAGCCTGCATCAGGATGATGTTGCCGGGCTCCTCAGCCGCAGCCAGCTTCTGCACCACGCGGGAGGACATGGGGAACGCGGAGATTCCGCAGCCGCCGATCATGGGGTTTATCGGCTTCTTGCCAGCCATAGCCAGGAAAATATTCACAATCTTGGCGAAAATCACGCCGCCGATGGTGTCGAACACAAAGGCCACAAGGCCCAGAGCCATAATCATGATGGTGGCGCCGTTTACAAACTGGTCCGCCTGCATGCTGAAGGAAATAGTGATTCCCAGAAGCAGGGTAATGATGTTAGCCAGCTCGTTCTGCGCGGACTGGCTTAAGGTATTGAGTACACCGCACTCTCTGAGCAGGTTTCCGAACATCAGAAAGCCTACCAGCGCCACAGACTGGGGAGAGATAAAGCCCACGATGATGGTCACCGCGATGGGGAAGGAAATACGCAGGGCCTTGTTCACGCTCTTGGGATTGTAATCCATGTGGATGCAGCGCTCCTTGTGGGTGGTCACCAGCTTGAT
>CALWMT010000318.1 GCA_944382045.1 uncultured Enterocloster sp.
TTAATCGGAATGTAAGAAAGGGGATTTTGATTATGAAAAAATTTGCAGCAATTGCCGCGGCCTTCGGCCTTTCGGCCCTGGCGCTGTCCGGCTGCGCCTCCACCGGCGCCTCCACCAGCGCCCAGGCCACCGCGGAGAATCCCATGGTTCTCACCCTGGCCCACGGCCTCAGCGAGACCCACACGGTTCACATCGCTATGATGGAGTTTGCCGAGAAGGTGCAGGAGCGCACCGATGGGCGCATCCAGGTGAAAATTTTCCCCAACGGCCAGCTGGGCTCCGAGACGGAGAACATGGAGCAGCTCATGGCCGGGGTTATCGCCATGACAAAGGTTTCCGCGCCCGGACTTGCAACCTATAATGAGGCCTATCACACCTTCGGCCTTCCCTATCTGTTTGACGACACAGAGGATTTCTACCACAAGATGGACTCGCAGGCCATGCGTGATTTCTTCCTGTCAACGGAGGAGGACGGCTTTGTGACCATCACCTACTATACCTCCGGCGCACGCTCCTTCTACACCAAGGACAAGCCCATCCGCACCCCAGAGGACTTAAAGGGGCTTAAAATCCGCGTCCAGGATATGCAGTCCCAGACCGACATGATGGAGGCCCTGGGCGGCGTGCCCGTCACCATGTCCTACGGAGATGTGTACACCTCCCTCCAAACCGGCATCATCGACGGAGCGGAGAGCAATGAGACCGCGCTTACCACCGGAAAGCACGGCGAGGTCTGCAAGGTATTCTCCTATGATGAGCACGCCATGATTCCCGATGTTCTGGTCATGAGCGCCCAGATTTGGAACAACATCAGCCCGGAGGACCAGCAGATTATCCTGGAAGCTGCCTATGAGTCCACAGACAGCCACAAAATTGCCTGGGACATCGCCACCCAGGAGGCCATTGATGAGGCGGCGAATGATATGGGCGTCACCTTTGTGACGGATGTAGACAAGGAGGCTTTCCGGGAGGCCACGGCCGCGCTGGTAGATGAATACTGCGCCCGGTATCCCGGCGTACAGATGATGGTTGATCTCATCAATTCCGTAGAGTAAAGGGGGAGCATTTTCATGAAAGAGTTTTTGACGACTGTTAAAAAGTGGATGATTTTCTTCTTATCCCGAATCGCCACCGTACTTCTGTCCTTTATGACCATCCTGGTGCTGTACCAGGTATTTACAAGATACGTGCTGAATGACCCCGCTGCCTTCACCGAGGAGCTGGTGCGCTATTCCTTAATCTGGACCAGCTTCATCGGCGCGGCCTACGCCTTCAGCAGCCGCGACCACATGGCCCTGGTTCTCTTCCACGACAGCTTAAAGCCCTCAGGCCAGAGAATCCTCATGATTTTTATCGACACCCTGATTCTGCTGTTCGCCATTTTGATTATCACCATCGGCGGATTTAAGCTGGCTTTAAGCGCCCGGCAGGAGTTCTCCGCCCTTCTGGGAATCCCCAGAAGCCTGGTGTACGCCATGGCGCCCATTTCCGGCATCTTCATTATCCTGGCCCAGATTATCAATCTGTACGAGGATGTAACCGGAACCAAGATTGAATAAGGAGGGATTTGCGCAATGAGTTTAGGTCTTACAACTATTATCCTGTTTGCGGTCTTCATCGCCCTGCTCTTTTTAGGCTGCCCGATTTCCGTAGGCATTGTTATCTCGTCCATCGTAGCTGCGGCCTCCAGCCTTTCCTGGGACCAGATTACCTTTATCACCATGCAGAAGATGAACAGCGGTGTGGAGAGCTTCTCCCTGCTGGCTATTCCGCTCTTTGTGCTGGCGGGAAATATTATGAATAACGGCGGTATCGCCCGCCGTCTGGTAAACTTTGCCCAGCTCTTTGTGGGCTGGATTCCCGGCTCCTTAGCCCAGGCCAACATCGTGGGCAACATGCTCTTCGGCGCACTGTCCGGCTCCTCCGTGGCAGCGGCTACCGCTATGGGCGGCTGCATCTACCCCATTCAGAAGGAGGAGGGCTATGACCCGGCCTTCGCGACTGCGGCAAACATCGCCTCCGCCCCCACGGGACTTTTGATTCCGCCCACCAGCGCCTTCATCGTGTACTCCACTGTAGCCGGCGGCGTGTCCATCTCCACACTGTTTATGGCGGGCTATATCCCCGGCATTCTCATGGGCCTTGGCTCCATGATTGTCGCCTTTGTGTATGCCAAGAAGCACAAATACCCCACCTCCGGATTTCCGGGGATGAAGGATGCCGTCCGCATCACCCTGGAGGCCCTGCCCAGCCTGCTGCTCATCATCATTGTAATCGGCGGTATTGTAAGCGGTATTTTCACAGCTACCGAGGGCGCGGGCGTGTCCGTGCTGTACTGCCTGATTCTTTCCATCTGCTATAAGAGCATCACGGTAAAGGACTTCTCCGATATCCTGGTAAAGAGCGCCTGCACCAGCGGCACGGTTCTCTTCCTGATTTCCGCTTCCTCCGCCATGTCCTTTGTTATGGCGTACTCAGGAATCCCGGCGGCTATCAGCTCGGCTATCATGGGTGTGTCCTCCAACCCCATCGTGATTTTCTTCCTGATGAACATCATCCTGCTGGTTGTAGGCATGTTCATGGACATCACGCCGGCCATCCTGATTTTCACTCCCATCTTCCTGCCCATCGCGGAAAGCCTGGGAATGTCCAGCATTCAGTTCGGCGTTATGCTCATCTTCAATATGTGCATGGGCAACATGACCCCGCCGGTTGGCTCCGTTCTGTTCGTGGGCTGCGGCATCAGCAAAATCAGCATCGAGGCAGTGGCCAAGACCCTGCTTCCCTACTTCGCCGTGCTCTTCGTCCTGCTCCTCGCAGTGACCTACATACCGGCGCTGTCTCTGGGGGTTCCGCAGCTGATGGGGCTGATTTAA
>CALWMT010000319.1 GCA_944382045.1 uncultured Enterocloster sp.
TCAGTAGCCCACCGACGAAAATTTGTAGCAATTTTTGATTTTACTCTATACCCAAGAGAAATAATCATATCAAGATTGTAATGTATTATATTATATTTTTTTCCGTCAGAAGCAGTTGTTCGGAATTTCCGAACAACTGAAGCTTCTTCCAGTTCACCTTCTTCAAAAATATGTTTAATATGCTCACTGATATTGGATTTACTAGTTTGGTAGAGTTCGCATAATTGTGCCTGTGTAAGCCAAACGGTCTCATCTTCAAATTTAACATCAATTTTTGTATGACCATCATCCGTTTGATATATGAGGATTTCACTTTCAACAGTATCGAAACTGCCTTTTTTATCCTCCATTATTCACTCCTCCATTTCATTAATTTCTTGCCAGCTTCTCTTACCGAACCTACTGCTTTTCAAACATGATATCCCATAAATTCAGACATTTATAAGATTTTTATCTTCTCAATCAAGTTCATCCATTTCCAATTCCACTTCAATATGCTTATCTGTTTTAAGTTTGGAAAGCAAAACAACCGTCTCCACATTCCCGGTAAACGGAAACATATCCACGCAGCACACCCGCTCTGCCCTGTATCCCCGCTCCAGAAGCACCGCCAGATCCCTGGCCAGGCTGGTGGGCTTGCAGGAAATATACACCATCCGGTCCACCCCAAAATCAATAATCTTTCCCAATGCCTTGGGATGGATTCCGTCCCTGGGAGGATCCACCACGATAATGTCCGGCTTTTCCCTAAGCTCGTCCACCACCTTCAGCACGTCCCCTGCGAGGAAGGTGCAGTTTGCAAGGCCGTTGGCCGCCGCGCCCTCTCTGGCCGCCCTCACAGCCTCCTCCACAATCTCCACGCCCACCACCTTCTCCGCCACGGGAGCCAGTATCTGTGCGATGGTTCCGGTGCCGCTGTAGAGGTCAAACACCACCTTTCCCTTTGTCTCCCCCACATATTCCCGGGCCTTCCCGTAGAGCACCTCTGCGCCCAGGGAATTGGTCTGGAAAAAGGAAAATGGGGTAATCTTGAACCGCAGTCCCAAAAGCTCCTCGTAAAAATAGTCCGTCCCCCAGAGGATATCCGTCCCCTCGTCTATAACCGCATCCGCCATGGAATCATTGCGGGTGTGGAGAATGCCCGCGAATTTTCCCGCCAGCCTTCCGGAAAGCTCCAGCCCGAGAAGCCGCTCCCGAAAGCCCGCAAGCACCGCCTCCTCCGTGCTGCCGCCCGCAGAAAGCCACTCTGTCTGAGTGGTTGTAACCAGAGACACCAATATCTCGCCTGTCTTCACCGCCCGGCGCACCAGCAGGTGGCGCAGATAGCCCTTATGGGAGAGCTTTTTGAAAAATGGGGCCCCCAGCTCTGCAAAATACTCCCTGGCTGTCTCCAGGATGCGGCAGAAATCCGGATGCACAATCTGGCACTGGGGGGTGGTGACAATATCATAAAAGCTTCCCCTCTTGTGCATTCCCAGGGCCAGAGGACCGTCCTTCACCTCGTCGCCGAAGGAAAATTCCATCTTATTGCGGTACCCCCGCTCCAGAGGGCTTCCCTTAATGCCCTCAAACACATAGCTTCCCTCGGGCAGCACCGGGGCCAGAAGGGCCCTCACCTGGCTCTCCTTCACTGCCAGCTGCTCCTCATAGGGAAATCCCTGGTACAGGCAGCCGCCGCAGAGACCGCTGTGGGGACATGCCTGCCCCCCATCCTCCACCGGCGAGGGCTCCAACACCGCGAGAAGCCGCCCCTCGCAGGCCCCCTTCCGCTTCTTTGTCAGCACGCCCTGTATTTTCTGGCCGGGAAGGGCATTCTTCACCACAATCCGCTCTCCCTCCGCCTCTATTATCCCTTTATTGGGAAAATCCATCCGCAGAACCTTCCCCTCAAACACATCGCCTTTTCTCATTTCGCCATTCTCTCCTCATCTGTCTCTCTAAACGAGTTTCATTATAACAGAAAACCCCTTCCGCTCCAAGTATTTTTCCTGCGGAAGGGGGTGTCCGAAACCTTTCTGATTGGGCGGGCCACCGGGGCCCTGGCGGCAGGCCAGCCCAGCCAAGCACCCGCCGGCCCAGGCAGACCAGCCCAGCCAAATACCCGCCGGCCCAGGCAGGCCAGCCCACCCAAGCACCCGCCGGCCCAAAAACCGCTCAAAAAATTTCCTAAAATTTTTTTAAAAAAGTACTGGACAAACTCCAAAACCTATGCTATTATAAATGAGCTGTCGGTGATAAGCCACAGAACAAGAGAGACGGCCTGATGGTCAAGCGGCTAAGACGACGCCCTCTCACGGCGTAAACCCGGGTTCGATTCCCGGTCAGGTCATAAAAAAAGCAATCGGAAAATTCCGATTGCTTTTTTGTCTGTATATCCAATTTGTCCACGTGCATATCCACTTTGCCTGCACCAGGCGCTTCATAGCCAGCGGCCATTCAGCCGGGCATCCCCAACGGACACCCGGCCTCCTGACCCGCCATCTATGCGGCCCTTATTTTACCCTTCGATGGCGATGTACTTCTTCTCCGGAACCTGAGCCGCCTTCTTCGGGATGGTCAGCTTCAGGATGCCGTGCTTGAACTCACCCTTGATATCCTCCTGGGTTACATCCTCGCCCACATAGAAGGTTCTCTGGCAGGCCCCTGCGTACCGCTCCCTGCGAATGTACTTGCCGGTTTCCTTCTCTTTCTCGTCCTTATCAAGGCCCTTGGCCGCGCTGATGGTCAGATAGCCGTTCTCCAGGGAAGCCTTCACCTCATCCTTGGTAAAGCCCGGCAGATCCATCTCCAGCTCGTAGCAGTCAGCCTTCTCCCGGATATCCGTCTTCATCAGATTTCTGCCTCTC
>CALWMT010000320.1 GCA_944382045.1 uncultured Enterocloster sp.
AAGGGGGCGGAGTATTTCTTCCGCCGCAGCCGGGGATATGCGCCCCAGCCGGTGCGGGCGGCTGGGGACTGCAGCGGTATTCTGGCATTGGGCGGGCAGCAGAAGGCCTCCTTTGCCCTGGGACAGGGGAGAAATGTGTTTTTGAGCCAGCATATTGGGGACCTGGACAGCCTGGAGACCCGGGATTTTTTTGAGGAAACGATTCGGAGCTTTGAGACGCTGTTTCGCGTTCGTCCCCGGATTCTGGCATGCGACCTTCACCCAGGGTACACCTCCACGCAGATTGGGGAGGAGATGGCGTCTGGCAGCTCCCTGCCTCTTCTCAAAATCCAGCACCACTGGGCCCATATGGCCTCCTGCATGGAGGACAATGGGCTTGCGGGGCGGGCCTTCGGCATTATCTGGGACGGCACAGGGCTGGGGACAGACGGGACAGTGTGGGGGGCGGAGTTTCTTGCAGGAGATTATTGCGGCTTTGAGCGGCGGGGAAGCATCCGCCCCATCCTTCTTCCGGGCGGGGAGGAGGCTATACGCGAAATTGGGCGCATTGCCCTCTCCCTTCTGTGGGACGGAGGACAGAGAGAGGCGCTTGCCCCTCTCACCGGGGGAGAGGCCGAGAGGCGGGCACTGACAGCCATGCTGAAGGGAGGCATCTCCTGTGTGGAGGCCAGCAGCATGGGGCGGCTTTTTGACGGGGTGGACGCCCTTCTGGAGAATCGGGCGGCGGCCCGGTACGAGGGGGAGGGCGCGGCGCTCCTGGAGGCTCTGGGGACGGAGACGGAAAGGACCCCGGAGGTTCTTGGGCCCTACCGGCTGGCCTTTTATGAGGAGGCGGGAATCCGCCGCTTCGATATGCGGCCCATGATAGGGCAGATTGCCGCAGAGCGGGAGGCGGGGGTTCCTGCAGGGGTTATCGCCGGGCGGTTTATGGAGACCATGGCTTCTATGGCCTTGGACCAGTGCCTGCACCTGAATGGGGAGAGATATCCGGTGGTGCTCTCCGGCGGCGTTTTCCAAAACCGCTGTCTCCTAGAGCGCATAAGCGCGCTCTTGGAGGGGGCGGGATTTTCTGTTTACTGTCATCGACGGGTGGCGGCCAACGACCAGGGAATCAGCCTGGGGCAGCTGGCAATTGCGCAAAGGAGTGAGGAGTATCATGTGCTTAGCAGTTCCGCTGAAAATAACAAAAATTGAGGGAAAATCTGCAGTCGGGGAAGCGGGCGGCCTGTCCCAGCGGGTGCGGGTGGATTTTATACCGGACCTTGCGGTGGGGGACTATGTGATGGTCCATGCGGGCTTCGCCATTGAAAGGATGTCGGAGCAGGAGGCTCTGGAGGGCCTTGACCTCCTGGAGGGAGTTTTCCATGAGGAGCCGTGAGCCAGGGGATATTCTGCGGAAAATTCGTGCCATGGCAGAGGATCTGGGACAGGTGCAGCTCATGGAAATCTGCGGCACCCACACCATGGCCATCGCGAGGGCCGGCCTGAAATCTCTGCTTCCGCAGAATATCCGGCTTATTTCCGGCCCGGGCTGTCCGGTCTGTGTGACGCCTGCCGGGGCAGTGGACGAGCTTTTGCGCATCAGCGGCATCCCAGGGGTTATCATAGCCAGCTATGGAGATTTGCTGCGGGTGCCTGGCTCCCGCAGGGGGGACAGTCTTCTCAAGCGCCGGGCTCAGGGAGCGGATGTGCGCATGGTGTATTCTCCTATGGATGCGCTGGCGATGGCGGAGGCGAATCCGGGGCGGCAGGTGGTGTTTGCCGGGGTGGGCTTTGAGACGACGGCGCCGGGGACAGCGGCCTGTCTTATGGAGGCGCGGGAGCGGCAGATAGATAATTTTTCCGTGCTGAGCCTTTTAAAGACCACGGAGCCGGCCATTCGGGCACTGGCGGGGGCACCCGGCGCAGCATCGGGGGAGGCGGAAGGGCCGCAGGACGCGGGGGCAGATGCCTGTAGGATAGACGGCTTTCTGTGTCCGGGCCACGTGGCGGTGATTACCGGCTCGGAGGCGTTTCGGTTCCTTCCCGAGGAGTACGGGCTTCCCGGCGTGGTGAGCGGGTTCGAGCCGGAGGATCTGCTGGCTTCGGTGTATCTTCTGGTAAAGATGCTGCATCTGGGAAGGCCAAAGCTGGTGAATGAGTATTCCCGGCTGGTGCGGCCGGAAGGGAATTTGGCGGCCCGGAAGGCTGTGGAGCAGGTGTTTGCGCCCTCCGACAGCCTGTGGCGGGGCCTGGGAGAGATTGCAGGAAGCGGGCTGGCTGTCCGGAAGGAATTCGCGGCCTGGGACGGAGCCAGGCGGTTCGGGTTTGCTCCGGACCCCAAGGCGGAGGCAGCAGGCTGCCGCTGCGGGGATGTGATACGGGGGCTTCTCGCGCCGGAGGGCTGTCCGCTTTTTGGGAAAAGCTGCCGGCCGGAGGATCCGGCGGGTCCCTGTATGGTGTCCGGGGAGGGGGCCTGTGCGGCGGCGTACCGGTACAGAGAATAGAGGCGGCCTGCAGCAGAAGGCGGCGGCCAGGAGGTGTGCGATGGATTCTGTGATTACAATGGATTATGGAAGCGGCGGGACGAAAACCTCGGAGCTGATTGAGAGGATTTTTGTCCCGGCATTTTCCAATCCGGCCCTTGACGCCCTGGGGGACGGGGCGGTGCTTCCCGGCGGGGAGAGGCTGGTATTTTCCACGGACAGCTTTGTGGTGTCTCCGTGGAAATTTCCCGGCGGGGATATCGGAAAGCTGGCGGTCTGCGGCACGGTGAACGATGTGTCGATGGCCGGGGGCGAGCCGAAGTATCTGAGCCTTTCTTTTATA
>CALWMT010000321.1 GCA_944382045.1 uncultured Enterocloster sp.
CCCTATATGAAGGAGCTGGGAGTGACTGCGGTGGAAATCATGCCGCCGGTGGAATTTGAGGAGGTTATCCCGCCGCCCTCCAGGGAGATGCCGGCAGGAATATTGGAGGAAGCCGCGCCGCCTGAAGAAAAGGCTGCGCCGGGGAGGCGGCTGAATTACTGGGGCTATGTCCCGGCCCTGGCCTTTGCCCCCAAGGCGGCCTACGCCGGGGCGGAGAGGACGCCGCAGCGGGAGTTTAAGCATCTGGTAAAATCCCTTCACGCAGCCGGGATGGAGCTCATTATAGAGCTGTATTTTGACGGCTCCATGCCCCAGGCCTACGGCCTGGACCTGGTCCGCTTCTGGGTCCGGGAGTACCATGTGGACGGCGTGCATCTGGTGGGATACGCTCCCCTGGACCTGCTGGCTGCAGATCCCTTCCTGACGAAGACAAAGCTTTTTGCCCAGGGCTGGGGGGAGCGCAAAAAGGGAGCGTCCCGCCATCTGGCTGAGTACGGGCCGGAGTTTATGATGGAGATGCGCAGCTTCTTAAAGGGCGATGAGGGACAGCTGGACAATCTGGTGAAAAACACCCGGAGGAACCCGGAGGCTGTCGGCACGGTCAATTACATGGCGAATACCAACGGGTTCACCATGATGGATATGGTCTCCTATGACAGGAAGCACAATGAGGACAACGGGGAGGACAACCGGGACGGCACGGACTACAATCAGTCCTGGAACTGCGGGGTGGAGGGGCCGACCCGGAAGAAAAGGGTGGTGTCTCTGCGGAAAAAGCAGCTGAGAAACGCCATGCTCCTCCTGCTTTTGAGCCAGGGGACGCCCCTTATCATGGCCGGCGATGAGTTCGGCAGGACGAAGAAGGGGAACAACAATTCCTACTGCCAGGACAATGGGATCTCCTGGATCAACTGGGGACTTCTGCGGACCAACCAGGATTTATACGCATTTACCAAATACGCCATCGCCTTCCGGAAGGCCCACCCGGTCTTCCACATGGAGAAGGAGCCGGCCCTCATGGACTACCGCTCCGTAGGGCTGCCGGATGTGTCCTATCACGGCGTGAAGGCCTGGAGGCCGGAATTTGAGAGCTTCCGGCGGCAGCTGGGCATTTTTTACTGCGGAGCTTACGGTGTAAAGCCGGACGGCAGTGAGGACAATTATTTCTACGTGGCTTACAACATGCACTGGGAGCCCAGGGCCTTTGCCCTGCCCCACCTGCCCAAGGGGCTTGCCTGGTATACAGCCTTTAACACGGACGACGAGGAGAAAAATGGATTTTATGAGCCGGGCAGCGAGCCTCTCCTGGAGAACCCCAGGGAGGTTATGCTTATGGCCCGGACGATCATGGTATTTATCGGAAAAAAGGACAGCACGCATAATGAAACAGCCCCGCTCATAGATTAGAGTGGTACTTGTAAGGGAAGGCTTCCGGAGCCCTTTGTGGGACCGGGAGCTTTTCTATTTTTTGAAGGGTCTTCAGAACGGAGAGCGGCGCCCTGGATTTTGGAAGCGCGGGGAAGGGAGGCTGTATGGCGGACTGGTTTTATATGGGCGGGGAAGAGGCTCTTAGGGAGCTTGGCACAGGAAGAAAGGGGCTGGGACAGGCAGAGGCGGAAAGGCGCCTTGCGAAATACGGGGAAAATGTGCTGAAGGAGAAGGAGCGCCCCCAGTGGTGGCAGGTATTTTTGGCACAGTTTGAGGATCTGCTGGTCATTATTCTCATAGGGGCTGCTGCGGTGTCCATGCTCACAGGGGATCCGGAGAGCGCTCTGGTGATTTTTTCCGTGCTTCTTCTCAATGCAGTGCTGGGAACGGTTCAGCACCAGAGAGCGGAGAAATCCCTGGACAGCCTGCGTCGGCTTTCATCCCCTGAGGCCCGTGTGATGCGGGAGGGCCGCGCTGTGGCGGTTCCCTCAGCGGAGGTGGTTCCCGGCGATATTCTTCTCCTTGAGACAGGAGACCTGATTCCGGCAGATGGAAGGCTTTTGGAGGTGTATGGCCTCACGGTGAATGAGAGCTCCCTCACAGGGGAGTCCTTGAATGTGGAGAAGCGCGCGGAGCGTCTGCGGGAAAGAGAAGGGCATTCGGTGCCAGTGGGGGATCGGGTAAATATGGTATTCGCCAGCGCCCTGGTGACCTCGGGCCGGGCGGCGGCAGTGGTGACAGCCACGGGAATGGAAACAGAGATTGGCCGGATCGCCTCCCTGCTCAACGACGCAAGGGAAAAGAAAACGCCTCTCCAGGAGAGCCTGGACCGGTTTTCTGGACGCCTGGCCTTGGGGATAACGGCCATATGCGCCTTTGTATTTGCCATGAGCCTGTATCGGAGGGAGCCGGTGCTGGATGCCCTTATGTTCGCGGTAGCCCTGGCGGTGGCAGCCATTCCCGAGGCCTTGAGCTCCATTGTCACCATCGTGCAGGCGATGGGAACCCAGAGGATGGCGGCGGAGCACGCGGTGATAAAGGATTTGAAGGCAGTGGAGAGCCTGGGATGCGTGTCCGTAATCTGCTCCGACAAGACGGGAACCCTGACTCAGAATCGGATGGATGTGGAGCGGGTTTATATCAGCCACAGGGAAATGGGGCCGGAGGCCTTAAGGAAAATCGCGGACCGCAGGGATGTGCAGCTGTTCCTCTGGGGGGCAGCCCTCAACAACAATGCCTCTCTTTTTGGCAGGGGCGGGGACGGAGATCCCATGGAGGCGGCCCTGCTGCGCATGGACGAGACGGCAGGGGGGATGCCGGACGAGGTGCGGCTGTTGTGTCCGAG
>CALWMT010000322.1 GCA_944382045.1 uncultured Enterocloster sp.
GAGTGTCAGCGTAGAGCACATTTCCCTTGGACTTGCTCATCTTGCCGTCCCCCTGGAGCAGCCAGGGATGGCCGAATACCTGCTTGGGCAGAGGAAGTCCCAGAGCCATGAGGAAGATGGGCCAGTAAATGGTGTGGAAGCGGATGATGTCCTTTCCAATCAGGTGGAGATCCGCAGGCCAGTATTTCTTAAACTGCTCCGTGCTCTCCCCATCACAGTTGTAGCCGATGCCCGTGATATAGTTGGTCAGGGCGTCCAGCCACACATAGGTCACATGCTTGGGATCAAAGGTCACCGGAATGCCCCAGGTAAAGGAGGTCCGGGACACGCACAGATCCTGGAGGCCGGGAAGAAGGAAATTGTTCATCATCTCATTCTTCCGGGAGACCGGCTGGATAAACTCTGGGTGCTCGTTGATGTACTCGATGAGCCTCGGCGCGTACTTGCTCATGCGGAAGAAGTAGGCCTCCTCCTTAGCCGGCTTCACCTCCCGGCCGCAGTCCGGGCACTTGCCGTCCACCAGCTGGGACTCCGTGAAGAAGGACTCGCAGGGCGTGCAGTAGAGGCCCTCATAATAGCCCTTATAGATGTCGCCCTGGTCATAGAGCTTCTTAAAAATCTTCTGCACCTGGGCCTCATGGTCCTTGTCTGTGGTGCGGATGAACTTGTCGTAGGAGGTGTTCATCAGATCCCAGATGCGCTTAATCTCTCCGGCGACCTGATCCACAAAGGCCTGGGGGCTCATCCCTGCGGCCTCAGCCTTCTCCTCGATCTTCTGGCCGTGCTCGTCCGTACCCGTCTGGAAAAATACATCATATCCCTGAGCCCTCTTGTACCGGGCAATGCTGTCCGCGAGAACGATCTCATAGGTGTTGCCGATGTGGGGTTTCCCGGAGGTATAGGCGATGGCCGTCGTAATATAGTATGGTTTCTTACAATTCTGACACATATGATCATACCCCTCTTTGTCTGTAGAGTTATGCTCTAAGTATAAGCGTTTCCGGGGGGTTCGTCAAGACGGCGGCGGGCATCTTGTATCCGCTGTCCGATCTGGGAGCTTCTACGTTGTATTTTCCCTACATATACTATATAATGTCGGTATGGCGGTGCCCCTTGGGGGGCTGCGCCTTTTGCAGAAAGGAGACTTTCCCCTATGAAATCTGTTAAATCTATATACCTGCGGCTTTTTGCGGCACTGCTTCTGTCCCTGTCTCTCATCACTGGATGTGCAGGCGGCAGCGCCTCCTCTCAGACAGCGGATCCGACGTCCGCATCTGCCGGGCAGGGTGTCGATTTGTCCGCGGATGCAGACAATCCATCCGGCCAGGAAGCCGAAAAAGACGCGCCCTCTGCCGAGTCCACGCAGGATGCGCGCGCCGCACAGGATGCCTTCGATGAATTTACGGAGGATCTGTTTCGCGAGGAAGCAGCCGCTTCCCTTTTAACCCTGCATTATACGGTGGCAGATCCTGCCGCCTATGGAATCACAGACTATGATCGGACGCTGGGCACCGTATCCCTTGAGGACAGCCAGGAGTCTCTGTCTGAGGCCAAGGAGCTGCTTGACGAGCTGGAGGGCATGGACAGCCGTGTTCTCCGGGAGGATCAGCGCCTGACCTATACCATTCTCTCCTCCTATCTTGACTATCTTCTGGCAGGAGATGGCCTGGAGCTTTATGACCAGCCTCTCTCCTCCTCTCTGGGAATCCAGGCCCAGCTTCCCCTTCTCTTGGCGGAATATGCCTTCTATACTCCCCAGGATGTGGAGGACTACCTCTCCCTCCTCTCCTCCATCGGCACATACTATGACAGTATTCTCGCCTTTGAACGTCAAAAATCCGAGGCAGGCCTGGGAATGAGCGATGGGGCCATTGACCGGGTTATTGCGTCCTGCAGCGCCTATCTTCTGGACGCAGAGCACAGCTTCATGGCTGAAACCTTCGACGAGCGCCTGGAGGGACTGGAAGGACTGTCGGAGGCGGAACGGGAGGCCTACAGCGAGAGAAACCGGCAGGCGATCAACGAAGCCTTTGTTCCCGCCTACCAGAGCATGATTGACGGTCTCACTGCTCTGAAGGGAACAGGGGAAAACGATCAGGGACTCTCCCATTTTCCTGATGGAAAAAAATATTATGAATATCTGGTAAATCTCTATACCGGCACCTCCTACAAGGATATTCCCTCCTTAAAGCAGGCCATCCATGGACGGATGGCTACGGATTTGATGGCGGCCGGCCGGTATCTGGAAAAGGATCCGTCTCTGGCGGATCAGGCCTCTAACTACCAGTTCGCGCTTACGGATCCGGAGGCTATACTTGAGGATCTTGCCTCTCAGTGCCAGGAGGATTTCCCGCCGATTGGAGAATATACATGCCATATCAAGGACGTTCCCAAGGCCTTAGAGGGCATCTTGAGTCCTGCCTTCTACCTGACTGTGCCCTTGGACCGGCCCGAGGATAATTCTATTTACATCAACAATGGAAGCACGGACGCGTTCCAGCAGCTCTATACCACCATGGCCCACGAGGGATATCCGGGCCACATGTACCAGACCTTGTATTTCAACAGCAGCAATACCTGCAATCTGCGCAAGCTCCTGGGCTTTACCAGCTACACAGAGGGCTGGGCCACCTATGTGGAGTATTACGCCTATGGCCTGGACAATGGCCTGCATCCCGATCTCGCTCAGGTGCTCCGCTATAACTCCTCCTTCACGCTGGCGCTCTATGCCGCCATGGATATCTATATCCACTATGATGGCTG
>CALWMT010000323.1 GCA_944382045.1 uncultured Enterocloster sp.
TTCTTCAGCCGATGCGCGGCGCGGGATTTCTGTCTTGCCCCGGCGCGGGCTTTCGTGATAGAATGGACTTAGGCAGAGGTCAGAGGATGCCGGCTGCTCTGAAAGGCTGACAGGAGGGAGGACGGGAGCATGGCCAGAAAGCTTCCAGTGGGGATTGACGGGTTTGAGAAAATCCGCATGAATGATTTTTACTATGTGGATAAAACAGCATTTATCGTGGAGCTTTTGGAAAATTGGGGGGAAGTCAACCTGTTTACCAGACCGAGGCGCTTTGGCAAATCTCTTAATATGAGTATGCTAAAGGCGTTTTTTGAGATTGGCGGCAAAGCGGAGCTGTTTGATGGACTTAAAATTACTGAAAGGCGGGAGCTTTGCCAGGAATATATGGGGAAATTTCCAGTCATCTTTATCACATTAAAGGGGGTAAGCGGACGGGATTATGAGTCATCGAAAAGCCAGCTGAAGATGCTTATAGGAACGGAAGCGGAGCGCTTTGGATTTTTGGCGGAGAGCAGCCGGCTGAGCGCCAATGAAAAGGAAAAATACAGGGCGCTCGTCCGGCTGGAGGATGGAGCCTACCGAATGTCAAATATTGTTCTGGAAAACAGCTTATATACGCTCTCCCAGCTTTTAGCCAAGCACTACGGACAGAAGACGATTGTTCTGATTGACGAATATGACGTGCCTTTGGACAAAGCATTCCAGGCGGGATATTATGATGCAATGGTTTCACTGCTGAGAAGCTTGTTTGGAAATGGGCTGAAGACAAATGAGTATCTGAATTTTGCGGTTCTCACCGGATGCCTGCGCATTTCCAAGGAGAGCATATTTACCGGCCTGAACAATATGAAGGTTCATACCATTACAGACACTCGGTACGATGAATACTTTGGCTTTACGGATCTGGATGTGCGGGAGATGCTTGATTTTTATGGGCTGGGGCAGCATGAGGGGGCTGTTCGGAGGTGGTATGACGGCTATCGGTTCGGCGGAACATCGGTTTATTGCCCCTGGGATGTGATTAATTACTGCGATGCGCTTCTGAATGATCCAGAAGCGCAGCCGCAGAACTATTGGGCCAATACAAGCGGCAATGCGATGGTGCGGCGTTTTATAGGAAAAGCGGATCAGCAGACGAGAAGCGAGATTGAGCGTCTTGTGGCAGGCGAAGAAATTGTAAAGAGTATAAATCAAGAGCTGACGTATAACGAGCTTGATACCTCGATTGATAATCTTTGGAGCGTGCTGTTTTCCACCGGCTATTTGACCCAGAGAGGGCGGGGAGAGGGGAAAAGATATCGTCTTGCAATTCCCAACAGGGAAATTGAGGAATTGTTTACAAGCCAGATAAGGCAGTGGTTTAAGGAGACAACCCGCTCAGATAAAGGGAGGCTGGAGCAATTTTGCCGGTCGTTTTTGGATGGCGATGCCGAAGCGGCTGAGCAAATGCTGAAGGAATATTTGTGGAATTCCATCAGTGTCCGCGATACGGCAGTCCGCAGTGACAGAAAAGAAAATTTCTATCATGGCATGCTTCTGGGACTTTTACAGTATGAGACCAGCTGGGAGACTGCGTCCAATGAGGAGAGCGGAGAGGGGTACTGTGATATCTCTATTAGGACGCCGGATCGGGTTGGCATTGTGATTGAAATTAAGTATGTACCGGACGGCAATCTGGAGAAGGGCTGTTTTGCGGCCATCCGGCAGATTGAGGAAAAACGCTATGACGATGCCCTTTTAAGAGATGGAATGGAGAAAATCATAAATTACGGAATCGCATTTTATAAAAAGAACTGTAAGGTGAGAATGGCCTATGGAATTAATGGTTCCCCTTAACACACAGGACAAAAGTCCGCTGTACGAGCAGATTTACCGCTATATCAAAAAGGAAATCCGGGCGGGACGGATCCCGGCGGGGAGCCGCCTGCCCTCCACCCGGATCCTGGCCCAGAATTTGAAGGTCAGCCGGAGCACCACCCAGATGGCCTACGATCAGCTGCTGGCGGAGGGGTATGCGGAGGCATTTCCCTGCCGGGGATATTTTGCCTGCAAGATCGACGAGCTGGTGGAGGTGCGGCAGACAGCGGCGGCGCCGGAGACGAGAAAGCGGGAGGAGAGCACCTGTGAGGTGGATTTTTCTCCCCGGGGCATTGACCTGGACCGGTTTCCCTTCAATATATGGAGAAAAATCAGCCGGAATACGCTGGTGGACGACAATAAGGCCATGTTCGGCGCAGGGGATCCCCAGGGAGAGTGGAATTTCCGCTCCGCCATCGGGGATTATCTCCACTCGGCCAGGGGGGTGGAGTGCAGCCCGGAGCAGATTCTGGTGGGGGCGGGAAGTGAGTATCTGCTGCTTCTTCTGTCCCAGCTTCTGGGACGGGACAGGAGGATCGCCATGGAGAATCCCACCTACGCCCAGGCCTATAGAGTTTTAACCGCCCAGGGACATCCGGTGGTTCCGGTGGAGATGGATCGGCGGGGCATGAAGGTGGAGGAGCTGGAGCGAAGCGGGGCCCAGGCGGCCTATGTGATGCCCTCCCATCAGTACCCCACTGGCATCGTGATGCCTGTGAAGCGGCGGCAGGAGCTCCTTGGCTGGGCCTACGGAAAACCAGGCCGCTATTTGATTGAGGACGACTATGACAGCGAGTTCCGGTATCGGGGAAAGCCGGTGCCTGCCCTCCAGGGCATGGACCGGGGAGGCCGGGTGATTTATCTTGGAACATTT
>CALWMT010000324.1 GCA_944382045.1 uncultured Enterocloster sp.
TCAAAATCCGAACCCAGGCCCAGGCATCCGATGCCGCCCACCTTCCGGATATGCTTCATGTGCTCCACCATCCGGGACACCCGGCTTATCTCCCGCTCCCCAGGGCCAAAATCCTCCAGAAAGGCCGCACAGTAATTGATGCCGATGATGCCGCCCTTCTCCGCTATGGCCCGTATCATGTCGTCCGTCAGGTTGCGGGGAAAGGATGCCAGAGCTCTGGCATTGGAGTGGCTGGCAATCACCGGCCCCTTTGCCAGGCGGAGCACATCCCAGACGCCCTTATCGCCCAGGTGGGAGACATCAATCAGCATCCCCAGCCGCTCCATCTCCTCCACAAAGGCCGCGCCTGTCTCCGTGAGCCCCCGCTCTGTCTCCGCCTCAAAGAGGCCGCTTCCGTCCGGAAGCCTGGAAAGCCGGTTGGGATAGGCCAGCTCATTTGGATAATTCCAGGTCAGCGTCATCATCCGCACGCCAAGCCGGTAAAAATCCCGCAAAAAGGCAGGATTTCCCCGGCAGACGCCTCCCTCCTCAATGGAAAGAAGGGCGGACATCCGCCCCTTCGCCCAATTTTCCTCTATCTCCTTAGACGTGCGCACAATGCCAATGCGCTCCGGATAGGCGGAAAGCTCCTGATAAAAAAGGTCCGCCATCTCCATACAGCAGGCGAAGGGGTCCTCCGCCCTTTCCATGTTCACGAACAGGGCAAAAACCTGGAGGCCGTAATCGCCGGCCTCCATTTTCTCTAAGTCCACCATCCGGCTGTTTTTCAGGATGGACTGGGGGTGCCCCTCCTTCTTAAGCCTATAAAGCTCTCCTATGGTATCGCAGTGCAAATCAATTGCCTTCATAGTATGCCTCCTACTCCGCAGCAGACGGCGGGTATCATCTACTCGCTTCGCAGTGCGTCGATGGGATTTAAGTTCGCCGCCCGGTTCGCCGGCATATAGCCGAAGAGCAGTCCGATGCCCACGGACACGCTGAAGGAAATCATCACAGCCCCAAAGGTGGGCGTGGAATCAATCCCCAGCAGGGAGCCAGCCACCCCGGTGGCGCCCCAGCCGATGATAATGCCGATGACGCCCCCCAGAGAGCTGGTCACCGCCGCCTCGATGACAAACTGCTGCATGATGGTGCCCTTGTCCGCGCCCAGAGACTTTCGGATGCCGATTTCCCGGGTGCGCTCCGTCACGGACACCAGCATGATATTCATAACGCCAACACCGGCCACCAGAAGGGAGATGCCCGCAATGCCGCCCAGCATGCCGCTCATGAGGGCAATCTGCTCATTCAGGGAATCCAGCATCTCGCTCATGGCCGTCACACGGTAGAGGTCGTCGTCCCTGAAGGTCTCGAAGAGAAAGCTCTCGATGGCGTCCACGCACTCGTCGGACTGGCTGGTGTCAATGGAGGTGAAAATATAGCTGTTGATGACTGCGTTTCGGGACATTTTCACCGCCACGCTGTAGGGGAGCCAGACAAAGTCATCCGTTCCCCCGTCGTCCATGTCGTCCTCCTCCTGGGGCTCCACCACGCCGATGACGGTAAATGCATAGCCGCCCACCTTCAGCGTCTGGTTCACCGCCCGCTCCGCGCTCCCGTACAGGGTCTGGGCCACATAGGCTCCGATGACGCAGACCTTCTGGCGGGAAATGATGTCCGAGTAGGCAATATTTCTCCCCGCCTCCAGCTCATAGTCCATAATATCCAGGTACTGCTCGCTGTAGCCGCCCACCGAGGTGGAATCCATCTCGTCCGTGCTGTGCTTTACCGAGGTATTTACCGATACGCTGGGGCTGATTTGGGCAAATAGGTCCGTGTTCTCCTCATAAAAGGCATACATATCATCCTCGTCCAGGGAGCGTGAGCTTAAATTTGTCACATTCACATTGATGCGGTTCACGCCCATGCTGGCGAAATTCTCCACCACGCTGCCCATATAGCCGTTTACAATGCTCACCAGAATGATAACCGCGGCCACGCCGATGATGATGCCCAGCATGGTCAGAAAGGAGCGCATCTTGTTGCCCCAGATGCTCCTAAGCGCCAGCTTGAATGATTGATACATAATCCTTTACATCTCCGTCAAAATTAATCTTTCCATCCGTAATCCGCACCACCCGCTTGGCCTCCACCGCGATGGAGTTGTCATGGGTAATCATCACAATGGTATTTCCCTCCTCGTTGAGCTGCTTTAAGAAATTCAGCACATCCCGGCTGGTCCTGGAATCCAGGGCGCCGGTGGGCTCATCCGCCAGAATCAGGGAGGGGGTTCCCGCCAGCGCCCTGGCGATGGACACTCTCTGCTGCTGGCCGCCGGAGAGCTGGTTGGGGAAATTGCGCCATTTCTCCTCCAGGCCTACCTTCTTTAGGGAGGCCATGGCCCGCTCCCTGCGCTCCGCTGAGCCAAGGCCCGCGTACAGGAGCGGCAGCTCCACATTCTCCAGTATATTCAGCTTAGGCAGCAGATTGTACTGCTGGAAAATAAATCCTATCATCTTGTTGCGGATGTGGGCCAGCTCCTTGTCCGTCATGTCACTCACGTCCTCGCCGCCCAGATAATACTCGCCCCTGGTGGGCACATCCAGGGCGCCGATGATGTTCATCAGCGTGGACTTGCCGCTGCCGGACTCGCCCACGATGGCCACAAACTCTCCCCTGCAGATGGTCAGGTCCACGTCGTCGCTGGCCCGGCTTTCCTCGCCGCCCAG
>CALWMT010000325.1 GCA_944382045.1 uncultured Enterocloster sp.
CGATATTTCCCAGAGTGCCCCGCACCTCCTGCCTGCAGGGCGCACAGCCCCCGGAAAGGACTGCCGCCGGGGTGTCCGGTGATTTTCCCCCTGCCATGAGCCGCCCAGCCAGACGCTCCAGACGGGAAAGGCCCATGAGAAAGACAAGGGTCCCATTCAGCCCGGCCAGACGCTCCAGGTCCTCCGGGAGGCCCTCCTTTCCCAGAGCTGTATGGCCCGTGATGATGTGAAGGCTCTGGCTGAGCCCCCGGTGCGTCACGGGAATCCCCGCCTCCGCCGGAATCGCAATGGCAGAGCTCACACCGGGAACCTCCTCGCAGGGGATGCCCGCAGCCAGCAGGGCCATCATCTCCTCCCCGCCGCGGCCAAACACATAGGGGTCGCCGCCCTTTAGGCGGACCACCCTTTTTCCCTCTCTGGCCAGGCGGATTAAGGCTTCGCAAATTTCCTCCTGGGACGCCCCATGCCTTCCCTGGCGCTTTCCCATGTAAAAGCACTCTGCCGTCCCCGGCACAGCCATAAGGAGCTCCCTGTCAATCAGGTCATCGTACACCACCGCATCGCAGTCCTTGAGGAGGTTAAGCCCCCGCAGGGTGATGAGGTCCGCCCGTCCGCAGCCAGCCCCCACCAGAAAGACCCTTCCGATTTTTGTCTTGTTTTTTGCGCTGTCCTCTCTCACGTTTTCTCCGCTTACGCCTCCTTCTCCCACCGTTTTTCCTCCCCGGCCTTCTCTATCCACGCCTGCGCCTCCTCCTGCGTCAGAGGGCCGCCCCGCTCCATGCAGGCACAGAACAGCTCCTTCATCAGCCGCTCTCTCCGCTCCCCCTGTACAATGGACTGCTGTGCTCTGACGCGCTGCTCTGCCAGAAAATCCAGTATCTGCGGCAGATTTTCCGGAACTGCCTGGGAAAAACGCTCCTTCAGGTAAATGGCCGCTGACGGGCTGCTTCCTCCCGTGGAAATTCCCACGGACAGACTGCCCTTCTTTATCAGAGAGGGAAACAGGAAGCTGCTGGCCTCCCGGTCATCCACCACATTGACAGGAATGCGCCGCTCCCTGCAGAGGCGGGCCACCCGATGGTTCACCTCCCGGTCCCCGGCTGCCGCTATGACAAATTCCTTGCCCGCAAGGTCCTCCGGCGTGAAGGGGCGGCGGCAGAGAACCAGCGGAGCGCTGCCATTTTCATGGTTCTCCTTTTTCCGCAGGGCCTCGTTCCTAAGGCTCCGTTCCAATTCCTCCAGCTCCTCATGAAACTGCGGCGCTGCCGCCGTCAGAAGCGGGCCATAGGGGAGAAGCTTTTCTATTTTGCGCAGGGCCACCCTTCCCCCTCCCACCACCAATCCTTGGGCTTGGGAAAGCTCTATGAAAAAAGGAAAATACGCCATGTCTCTCTCCTATCGTAACAATTCAAACAGCGGGGTTCTTCTTCGGTTCGCAGTAATACTGCCATCCGCTGTCCGTCCTCACTCTGCGGACCGACACGCCGAATACCTCGTCCAAGGCTCCCCCGGCATAAATCTCCTCCGGGCTTCCCGCCTGCTTTAAACGGCCCTTATACAGGAGGGCCAGGCAGTCCGCTCCCCGCAGAGCCAAATCCAAATCGTGGAGCACCAGGACCACCGCCCGCCCGGCATCTGCCAGCCGTCTAGCCAAGGCCATGACCTCCAGCCGGTGCCGGATATCCAGATAGGCCGTGGGCTCATCCATAAAAATAGAGGGGGTATCCTGCGCCAGGGCCATGGCCAGATACACCTTCTGCCTCTGGCCGCCGCTGAGCTGGCCCATTGGCCGCTCTGCCAAATCCAGGGCGTCCGCCCATTCAAGGGCCTGGCGCGCCTTGCCGTAATCCTCCTTCCGATATCTTCTGGGATAGGATAGATAGGGGAAGCGGCCGTGGAGCACCATGCGTTCCGCCGTGATGTTCGGAACCCCGCGGCTCTGCGCCAGGTAGGCCGCCCTCTGCGCAATCTGCCTGGGCGAAAGCGTCCGTATATCCTGGCCATCCAAAAGCACCTGTCCCTGCCCGATGGGAATCAGCCCCAGAGCGGCCCGCAGCAGGGTACTCTTTCCGCAGCCATTCGGCCCCAAAAGCACGGTAATCTTTCCCTGGGGAAATTTCAGGGAAACATCCGAAAACACCTGTCTGTCCCCATATCCCGCGCTGACATGCCGAAGCTCAACCATGGATTCTTCCCCCCTTCTGCCGCAGAAGCAGCCAAATAAAAAAGGGTCCGCCCAAAAATGACATGACAATTCCTACCGGAAGCTCAAAGGGTGCAAAAATCAGCCGGGAAAGCAGGTCGCAGCCGCACAGAAGGGCTCCTCCCCCCAGCGCAGAGGCCGCCAAAAGAGGGCCGCTCTCCTCCCCCACAAGACGCCGCATCATATGGGGAACCACAAGCCCCACAAAGCCCAGAAGACCGGCGAAGCTCACGGCCGCGCCTGCAAGGGCCGCTGCCAGTGCCAAAAACACCAGCCGCAGCGGCCGGGCAGAAAGTCCCAGGGCCTGGGCCTGCTCCCTTCCCAGCGCGAGAACATCCAGCTCATTGTGCAGGCTGAGCGCAATAAGAATGCCCGGAGCAATCAGACAGAGCGCGGGGAGCAGCTGCGCCATGGATACGCCGGAGAGCCCG
>CALWMT010000326.1 GCA_944382045.1 uncultured Enterocloster sp.
AAGCTCTATTTTATCGGAAGAAATGGAGGAGATGCTTCTGAATGCAGCGGCAGAGCTTTTAAAAGACCTGTCCCGTAAAAAGAGCTGAATACGGAACGGAAACAGATTGCAGGATTCGCGGAGAGCAGCTGTTATAATGAAGGCATTAAAAATTGGAAAGGCAGGAGGGAAGAGAGTATGGAAAAAGATATGAGCATCCCATTCAAAGAAGAGTTTGATAAAAATGACACGGAGAAGTACATCAAATCCTACATGTTTATCAAGGGCTATGCGGTTGCGAAAAACCTTCCGCAGACGCTTGTCGCGCTGTCTCTTGCCAGGAGGCTGCACGAGGGGCAGCACCGGAAGGATGGCGCCCCTTATATCAGCCATCCATTGAAGGTCTGCAGCACATTGATCAACTATGGAATTGATGACGATGTGACGCTGGCGGCTTCTCTTCTGCACGATGTGCTGGAGGACTGCGGAGACAAGCTCCCCCTGGAGGGCGCGGAGCTGGAGGTAAAGTACCGGATCTCCAGCGAGGTTGTGGACATTATCCGCGTACTGACAAAGGAATCCGGCCTGGATGACCATGAGCTTTCCGTTTATTTTAAAAGAATTGCGGAAAATCCCAAGGCTGCGCTGATCAAGCTGAGCGACAGGCTCCACAACAGCAGCACCCTGTACAATCTGTCCTATGAGAAGCTGAAAAAGTATCTGCGGGAGACGGACATGTTCTTAATTCCCATGGCGTCGTACTGCAAGCGGTATTATCCGGAGTATACGAATGCCTTTAATATTCTAAAGAGCAACATCTATTCGCTCAATCACAGCATGACGATCATGATGGAGCGCTTTGAGGAGATGCTGGCAGACAAGGAGGAATGCGTGCAATGAAAACAGAAGGCTCATACAAGGTCTGCCGTCTGTGCGCCGCCCTTATACCGGCCATTTACGCGGCATGTCTCCTGAGATATGATATACGATACGGCGAGCGGGAGCTGCCCCGCTATCTCCTTATGATAGCAGGGAGCCTGCTGGCAGCCGCTGTGTGGCGGAAGGGCATCCGGCAGGCCAGCGCGCGTGGGAGCGGGGAAATGGGCGGCTTTCCTGAAAGGGCAGGGCTCTGGCTTCCTTATGCCGGGGCGGCCTTTCTTCTGCTGCTGGCAGGATGGTGCTGGAGCTTGATCGGAACCGATCCCTGGACGGCTCTGCGCCAGAGCCTTGTGTATGCCAAAGAGCAGCTGGCAATGTTCTTTCCGCTTCTTCTGCTCGCCGCAGGAAAAGGGCTGGGCTTTGACCGGAAACAAAAGACAAACCGGGATGTGTTCCGGGTAACGGCGATTTATTTCTTTTTGGTATTTGCCGGAATATGGTTTCTGGAGGACGTCATCATTCTCTGGGAGTGGGAGGGTACGGAGTGGTGGACAGCTGAGGCGCTGATTCTGGCGGGCATGGCCTATCTGGTGTTTTACAGGGAATATGCCCGGCAGCTGGAGGGGAGCGGGAGGAAGCTTTTGGCCCTCGGACTGCCCCTTCTGCTTTATGGGGCGGTTGCGGCCATTTATCTATTTGATGCGGCGGGAAGCCGCGAAGATGTGGGCTGGCTTTCTTACCGGCTTCTGGCGGCGGAGAGGAACTGGTCAGGCGCCCTTCAGAGCGGCGGCTGGATTCGGATCGGCTCGGAGGCGAATGAGGAGATATGGTTTTCCTGGAGCCGGTATCCGCTGTCCTGCATACATGCGGAGTATGGGAAAATGGTTCTGCTCCTGCTTATCGTGCTTCTTGCGGCTATGCTGTATTCGCTCCTGCGCATCAAGTGGGAAAATTCCCGCCTGGGCAGCTGCGTTTGGTACATATCCGTGATATTAATTGTGAGCGCGGTTTTCGCGGCAGGGCAGGAGATGTTTTTGATAGGAACCGGAGTGGGACTTGGAAACATCGTTCCGCTTCTGGGATACGGGGGATGGATGTGCGGCATTATTTGGGGACTATTGGATATGAAAGGCGGGGAGGTGCGAAGTGGGATATTTGACGAGGCTGATAGGAAAGCTGTTTGAGCCTGCGGATGATGGGAGCGCGGAACAGCGGCTGAAAAATGATTTCGGGGAGAGAATTCGTTTTTCATCTTATAGAAAAATAAATGGCAATTTCCAGCCAGATACCTTTTTTGGGACAAAGCAGGCGGAATATCCGGATGCCTGGGCTGGGGCGGATGCCGCTCTGTATGTGCGGGCGGACGGGAGCAAGGCCCTGCGGTTCACCTTGGATATTCCTACATTTGACAGCGGGGACCGGGAAAGCGATAGCTGGCATACCCTATATCTGATGCCGGGAAAGAAAAGCGGATGCGTGGACGGAATATACTGTACCGGAGGTTATCGGCTGGCCTGCGCAGTGTACTGCACAACGCTCAAGGAGGTGCCGGAGGGGATATGGAGGCTGCTGAGGGAAAATGGAGTTCTCCCGAGCGGCGGCCAGCGAAAGCACCGGCACAGACCGGGAGAAAAATTCTGCGCTGCCGTATCCGGCCAGAAGGCAAGACTCTGGTTCACGGTGGATGAAAGCGGTGGGTTTGTGTCGGTGGACCGGGCGGACGGAGAGATAAAGGGTGTGCTGGCACTTCCGGAGACAATGGACGGATT
>CALWMT010000327.1 GCA_944382045.1 uncultured Enterocloster sp.
TACCACCGGTATTTTACCGGGCGGGAGTGGATGGACATGGAGAATTATGACCTTCCCATCAACGCCAGCCGCATCAGCTACGACCAGATGATTGAATTGATTAAGGGCTATCTGAGGCTTCGGGGGTATTTGGATTAATGCAGATTTTTGTTGGAATTATGATTCCCTTCCTGGGGACAGCGGCGGGGGCCTTCTGCGTGTTTTTCCTGCGCCAGGCTATGGCCCCCCGGATGCAGAAGGCGCTTCTGGGCTTTGCCTCCGGGGTTATGGTGGCGGCCTCCGTCTGGTCTCTTCTGATACCTGCCATGGATATGAGCGCAGCCATGGGAAGGCTGGCCTTCCTGCCGGCGGCGGTGGGCCTGCTTCTGGGAATTGGATTTCTCCTGCTCCTGGACAATGCGGTTCCCCACCTGCACATGGACGCAGAGGAGCCGGAGGGACCCAAGGGGCAGTGGAAGAAGAGCACCATGCTGGTTTTGGCTGTGACCCTCCACAATATCCCGGAGGGCATGGCGGTGGGCGTGGCCTTTGCCGGGCTTATGGCTGAGGAGGGAGCCGCCATCACCCTGGCGGGAGCCCTGGCCCTGTCTCTGGGAATCGCCATCCAGAATTTCCCCGAGGGGGCTATCATTTCTCTTCCCTTGAAGGAGGCTGCGGGAAAGAAAAAAGCATTCCTCTACGGAATGCTCTCTGGGATTGTGGAGCCCATCGGCGCGGCCTGCATGATTCTCCTGTCAGACTATCTGGGGCCCTTTCTTCCCTATCTTCTGGCGCTGGCCGCCGGAGCCATGCTCTATGTGGTGGTGGAGGAGCTTATCCCGGAGTCCGCAGAGGGCGCGCACTCCAATGTGGGCACCATTGGCTTTGCCTTGGGCTTTGTGGTTATGATGATTCTCGATGTGGCACTGGGGTAGGACCCGCTGGCGATATGCCTAGCGAATCAGCCGCCCCAAATCGCTGTAAAATGCAGGGTAGGAGATGTTCACGCATTCTCCGCCCTGTATTTTTGTCTCCCCCTGGGCGCAGAGCGCGGCCACGGCAAATGTCATGGCGATGCGGTGGTCGTCGTGGCTGTCGATAAGTGCGCCGCGGAGGGGATGTCCGCCCTCAATCACCAGACCGTCCTCTGTCTCCTGTACCTGGGCGCCCATAGCGCTGAGATTCTCTGCCATGACGGCAATGCGGTTGGATTCCTTTACCTTCAGCTCTGCGGCATCCCGGATGATGGTCCGTCCCTCTGCCAGGCAGGCCATGGCGGCAATGACCGGCAGCTCGTCGATGAGTGTGGGAATCAAGTCCCCCTCGATGACCGTGCCCTTTAAGGCGCTGTGGGTAACCAGGAGGTCCGCGGTGGGCTCGCCCTTCTTATCCTGCACGTTGAGAAGGCGGACGTCCCCGCCCATGGCCTGGCAGACCGCAAGGATTCCCGCACGGGTGGGATTGATGCCCACATGCTTTATGAGAAGCTGGGAGCCGGGAACCATGAGTGCTGCGGCGATAAAATACGCGGCGGAGGAGATATCTCCCGGCACCTGGATGTCTGCCGCAGTGAGCTCGGACGCAGGCTGTATGCGGGCAGTCCGCCCCTCGGAGACGATATTGGCGCCGAAGAGGCCAAGCATCCGCTCGGTGTGGTCCCTGGACTGGGAGGGCTCTGTGACGGAGGTCTCCCCCTGGGCATAAAGGCCGGCCAAGAGCACGGAGGACTTTACCTGGGCGGAGGCCACAGGAGAATCATAGTGGATGCCGGTGAGAGGACGGCCGCAAATCGCGAGAGGGGCGCAGCCATTTCCCGGAATGCTTCGGATGGAGGCGCCCATCTGGGAGAGAGGCGTCATAATCCGCTTCATGGGCCGCTTCTGGATGGAGGCATCCCCGGTCAGGGTCACGTCAAAGTCCTGGGCGGAGAGAATTCCGGAAATCAGCCGCATGGTGGTGCCGCTGTTTCCGCAGTCAAGCACATCGGCGGGCTTTTTAAGACCCCGCATGCCCTGGCCGTGAACCAGGACCTCATCCCCCCTATTTTCAATAGAAATTCCCATCCTTTCAAAGCAGGAAATGGTGGAGAGGCAGTCTGCCCCCTGCAAAAATCCCGTAATCCGGGTAGTTCCCTTGGCAAGGGCCCCAAACATCACGGCCCGGTGGGAGATGGATTTGTCTCCGGGCACCTGTATTTCTCCCTTAAGGCTTCCGGACTTTGTGCATGTAATCATTGATGTTGTCTCCTTTGCAGATGCTAGGCCGCCTTCTATAACGGCGACAGCTCGTATTTATATTTTTCAAGCTGCCGGTAGGCTGCCTCCATGGATTCCCTGTTGTAGAAGGAAATCTTGAGAGCGCCCTCCCCCAGCTCCCGATTGTTGTTGATGCCGATATTTTTAATGCTGATTCCCTTTGCGGCGAGAATCACGGAGAGCGTGGAAATGGAGCCAGGCTCGTCCACGATATCCACGGAAAATTCGTAGGCAGGCTCCAGGGAGCCCTTGGCCCGGTCCGTGATGGAATTGCGGTAGGTCCGGGATGCATCAAAAAAGCGGTAGATGGCCTCCTCACGGCCATTTTTCACATCCTC
>CALWMT010000328.1 GCA_944382045.1 uncultured Enterocloster sp.
TATCGCGGAGCCCTTAAGAGACCTGCTCCGCCTGGTGAAGGTAGAGAAGGTCTCATCTTCGCGGGACCGGAGCAGCATCCGCATCTTTTTGAACAGCAGCCGGCTGATTCACAAGCAGAATATATATGACCTGGAGAGGGGAATCAGGGACCAGCTTTTCCCCTCCAAGCAGATTTCCGTGCGGATTCAGGAGAGATACCGGCTGTCCGGCCAGTATACTCCCAAGAAGCTTCTGGAGCTTTATAAGGACAGCCTTCTGCTGGAGCTCAAGAATTACAGCATGATTGAGTACACCATGTTCCGCAAGGCGGAGATTGTCTTTGAGGGAGAGGACCGGATGGTGCTCACCGTGGAGGACACGCCGGTCAACCGGACGAAGACAGCAGAGCTTAAGCGGGTGCTGGAGAAGGTCTTCGGAGAGCGGTGCGGCTTGCCGGTGGAGGTGCGGTTTAAGTACGTGGAGGCAAAGCCCAGCGGCCGCAGGCAGATGCTGGAGGAGAAGATTCTCCGGGAGGCCATGGCGGCAGCCGCGCCGCAGCGGGGAATGGGAGGCGCGGAAAACGGCGCTGGCCTGGAGGCGCCGCCCTGGATGGAGGAAGGCCCGGCGCAGGCCCCGGGCAGTATGGCAGGGACCGCCGGCGGGAAGGCAGGGGCCTCTGGCGGGGCTGCAGGGCCTTCCAGCGGAAAGGAGGCTTCTCCTGGCAGCGGGGGCAGAACCGGCGAGGGAAAAGCTGGCACAGGCAGAACCGGCGCATCGGGAACAGCTGCGGCGGCTCAGACAGCGGGCAGACGGGCCTCCTTCGGCGATTCCTTCCGCTCCGGCCGGGAAAAGAAGGAGTGGGGCCGGGAGAAGGTCGAATTTTCTGTGAAGCGCTCGAACAATCCGGATGTGCTCTATGGCCGGGATTTTGAGGATGATTTCATCCAGATAGAAGAGATTGACGGCGAGATGGGAGAGGTGACCCTCCGGGGACAGGTGCTCACCTGTGAGAGCCGGGAGCTGCGCAGCGGAAAATTTATCCTGACCTTTGACGTGACGGACTTTACCGACACCATCACGGCCAAAATGTTCATCCGGCCAGAGATCTTTGAGGAGGTCAAGGCCATCATCCAAGTGGGGATGTTCCTCAAGATTAAGGGCGTGACCACCATCGACAAGTTTGACGGGGAGCTGACTCTTGGCTCCATCGCGGGCATCAAGAAGGGGGAGGACTTTACCAGCCGCCGAATGGATAACAGCCTGGAGAAGCGGGTGGAGCTCCACTGCCACACCAAGATGAGCGATATGGACGGCGTCTCCGATGTGAAGAGCATCATCAAGCGGGCCAAGAAATGGGGCATGTCCGCGGTGGCTGTCACGGACCATGGCTGTGTCCAGGCCTTCCCAGACGCGAACCACGCCATTGACAAGGACGACCCCTTCAAGGTGATTTACGGGGTGGAGGGCTATCTGGTGGACGACACCAAGCAGCTGGTGGAGAATCCCCGGGGCCAGAGCTTTTCGGATACATACGTGGTGTTTGATATTGAGACCACGGGCTTCAGTCCGGAGAAGAACACCATCATCGAGATTGGAGCCGTAAAGGTGGCGGACGGAAAAATACAGGACAAGTACTCCACCTTTATCAATCCGGATGTGCCCATTCCCTTTGATATCGAGAAGCTGACGGGCATCAATGACGCCATGGTTCTCCCATACCCAAAAATCGACCGGATTCTGCCGGGATTTTTGGAGTTTGTGGGTGAATGCCCGCTTGTAGCCCACAATGCTGGCTTTGATGTGGGATTTATCGGCCATTTTGCGGCAAAGCTGGGGCTTGCCTTTAACCCGACGGTCCTGGACACGGTTTCCCTGGCGCGGCTGCTGCTCCCCAGCCTGAACCGATATAAGCTTGACACGGTGGCCAAGGCACTCAATATCTCCCTGGAGAACCACCACCGGGCGGTGGACGACGCGGGAGCCACAGCGGAGATTTTTGCCGCCTTTGTGGGGATGCTTAGGGAGCGGGGCATCGAGAACGTGGATGCCCTCAATGCCATGAAAACCATGGACGAGCAGACCATCATGAAGCTTCCCACCAACCACGTGATTATCCTGGCGAAAAATGACGTGGGCCGCATCAACCTGTACCGGCTGGTGAGCTTATCCCACCTGGTGTATTATTCCAGAAGGCCCCGGATTCCCAAGAGCCTTCTGGAGGAGTACCGGGAGGGGCTCATCATTGGCTCTGCCTGCGAGGCCGGGGAGCTTTACCAGGCTCTGCTGCGGGGAGCGCCCCAGACAGAGATTGCCAGACTGGTGAATTTTTACGATTATCTGGAGATTCAGCCTCTGGGGAACAATGAATTTATGCTCCGGGATGAGAAGAGCACGGTGAAGACCCGGGAGGATTTGATAGAGCTGAACCGGAAAATCGTGGACCTGGGCACAGCCTTTAATAAGCCGGTGTGCGCCACCTGCGACGTGCATTTTCTGGATCCTCAGGACGAGGTGTACCGCCGGATTATCATGGCGGGCCAGGGCTTTAACGACTCGGACGAGCAGGCGCCCCCGTACCTGC
>CALWMT010000329.1 GCA_944382045.1 uncultured Enterocloster sp.
GGTCCGGGGCCAGCTTCTCCAGCACCTCCGCCGCCGTGGAATAGCCGGTCTTGGTCTTCTTTCCGCCGGGCAGCTTCATTTCCCCGAAGAGAATCTCCCCCAGCTGCTTGGGGGAATTGATGTTAAATTCCCGTCCGGTGTCCGCGTAGATTTCCTTTTCCAGCCGGGTGATTCCCTCCTTTAAGCGGGCGCCGTAGGCCGCCAGCTCCTCCCGCTCCACCTTCACGCCCTCTTTTTCCATATGGTACAGGCTGTAAATCAGGGGCATCTCTATCTCCCTGTAGAGGCGGTCCATCCCCGTCTCCTCCAGCTTCTGCATCAGAGGCTGCGCCGTCCGCCAGGCCGTATATCCCATATAGCAGGCGCAGAGGGCGGCCTTCTCTTCCCCTCTGGCCAGGGCCTCCCCCAGGTCCTCCTTGCCCAAAAGCTCCGCCTGGGAGGGCACCGAAAGGCCCGCGTGCCCCCTGGCCAGCTGGTCATAGGCGTAGCCCTCGCCCAGGGGGTCCAGCAGGTAGCCCGCCACACCGGCGTCGAATACATTGGGCCGTTCCTCGAATTCCACAAGGTGGAGAAGCGCCTTCAAATCCAGGACCCAGATGGGCGCAGTGCGCCCTGCGATGAGGGCCGCAGTCTCTTGTTTCAGAAATGCTCCGCTGATGGAGCCCTTCCTGCCCTCCGGCTCCGCGCGCAGGCAGTAAATCTCCTCCTCACCCAGAGCGAGGGCGGCGCCTGCCAGGGCGGAGGATTGGGCGCCGTCCGCCGAACCGCTCCTGCTGCTTCCGGCCAGAGCGCTCTGCACCCCGCCTGACGCGTCAAAGGAGAAGGAGAGCTGTTCGGCCTCCGGCTCTCCCGCCGGGTATTCCGGACCGCCAATGAGCTGAAGGCCCAGATTCGGACAGGCAAGCGCCTTCTTAAATATCCTTTTGGCCTCCTTTTCCTCTGTGATGGTCTTAAAATGTGCCTGAAGCCCCGGCCCCTCCTGCCCCTGCCGGATGCTCTCGTCAAACCGGGCCAGAAATGTCTTAAAGCCCAGCCGCTTCATCTCCTTAAACGCAGCCGGTGTGTAGAGATTTTCCACCGCCGCGTCCTCATAGGAAAATTCCACTGGGCAGTCAATGCAGATGGCCGTCAGCTCCTTGCTCATCTGGGCCATATCGTAGTGCTCCTCCAGGGCCTTCCTTGCCCTTGGAGGCTTAATCTCCTCTATGTGCGCGTAGGCATTCTCAATGCTCCCGTAGGCCGCGATGATGGCCGTGGCCGTCTTCTCCCCGATGGAGGGCACCCCTGGGATATTGTCCGAGGTGTCCCCCATCAGAGCCTTCACATCGATAAACTCCGTTGGCGTCACCTGGTACTGGGCCTTCACATCCGCGGGATAATAGTCGTATATCTCCGTGCTTCCCCGGCTGGTCTTGGGAATCCGGATCTTGATGTGCTCGTCCGCCAGCTGCAATAGGTCCCTGTCCCCGGATATCACGGACACCTCCACCCCGGCTGCCTGGCTGCGCTTTGCCACGGTTCCCAGGATGTCGTCCGCCTCATAGCCCTCCAGGGTCAGAATGGGAATTCCCATGGCCTTTAAAACCTCCTGCATCAGGGGAACCTGCTCCCTTAGCTCCTCAGGCATGGGCTTTCGCGTGCCCTTGTATTCTGCATACATCTTATGCCGAAAGGTGGGGGCGTGCAGGTCAAAGGCCACCGCCAGGTGGTCCGCCTGCTCCTCCTCCAGAATCTTGAACATAATATTGAGGAAGCCGTACACCGCGTTGGTGTGCAGCCCCTCCGCATTTGTCAGGTCCGGCACCCCGTAAAAGGCCCGGTTCAAAATACTGTGTCCATCTATCAAAACAAGTTTTTCCATGGATTCTCCTTCTTCACAAAGTCCGCCGATCTGAAAGGCCCGCCGGCAGGCGTTCAGCCTCCGGCCTCCGCAGCTCCGCCTTAAAGCCCCGCCTGTCCCCAAATCCGCATCTGGATAATCAACACCACAAGCACGGACCAGAAGCAGAGGGTATTCACCGCGTAGCGGGTGACTTTGAGCAGGTGCAGGCTGCGCAGCCGCTGGCGCGACAGGGCCAGGGCTGTCTCCAGCGCTCCTTTTATATTGTAGGTGCCTGTCCCCTCATCCAGCTGCCGTATACCCACATCTACGGTAAAATAAATCTCCAGCTCCTCCCGGCAGTCCGGGCAGCTGTCGATATGCTTTAGAAATTCCTCCAGCTCCTGGTCCGTGATGCTCCCGTTGATATACGGGGTCACCAGGCGCTGGGCCTCCCTGCAGGTCATGGTGCGGGCCTCCTTTCCTGTCCTGCGCTCAGATGCGGCCTTCTCAGTCCTCACAGCCATCTGAGCAGTTACATATAAACTGCTATCATCATACAATAAATCAGGTTCATTTTCAATGTAAACCTGCGCCCGCTCTGACATTCCAAAAAAACGCTTGCCAAAGTCCCCGGCCTGTGTTAGAATATGTATCGTTGCAAGCCGGCGTGTCGGAATGGCAGACGAGGCAGACTCAAAATCTGTTGTGGGCAACCACGTGCGGGTTCAAGTCCCGCTG
>CALWMT010000330.1 GCA_944382045.1 uncultured Enterocloster sp.
ACAAAGCCCACATGGTAGGCGGTGATGGCTGCCGGGTCCAGGGCATTTGCCTGGATAAGCTTCTGCAGGCCCAGGTTCTCTGTGTAAGCGAGCCGCCTTAAGCCCTCCTTCACCACAATGCGGTTTTCATCCTTTAAGGGCATCACGTCCCCCACCGTGGCGATAGCCGCAAGCTCCAAAAGCTTCAGCCACTCCTGCCGGGGTACGCCTTCCTCCTCAAACATCACCTGCATGAGCTTGAAGGCCACCATAGCCCCGCAGATATCCCGAAAGGGATACGCTCCGCCCTCCCGCTTGGGATTCACAATGGCTAACGCCGGCGGAAGCACCTCCTCCCCCTCCGGCGTCCGCTGGATGTCGTGGTGGTCCGTCACCACCACCCGAAGCCCCAGAGAGGCTGCCAGGGAAATCTGGCTCACTGCCGCGATTCCATTGTCGCAGGTGAGAAGCACCTCCACGCCGTCCGCTGCAGCCTCCTCGATGATGCGCTCATTGATGCCGTAGCCGTCCCGGATGCGCTCCGGAATCACATAGTCCACCGCTGCTCCCAGACACTTAAGCGCCGTGTAGAGAATGCACACGGAGCAGACACCGTCAATATCGTAATCCCCCACAATCCGTATCCGGCTCCCCCTGGAGATTTCCTGCTCCAATATATGGGCCGCCTTCTCCATATCCGGCAAAAGCCTGGGGTCATATAAGTCCCCCAGGCCTCCATTTAAGTACCGCTCGAAATCCTCCGGGCTCTCCACATCCCGGTTCCGTATAATCCGGGCTGTCACAGGGCTTATATGAAACCGCTCCGCCAGCCCATTAAAATCCGCCTTCTTTGTATACAGCATCCACACTGCAGCTTTACTGTCCATGCTTCCCGTCGTCCTCCTTTTTGCGAAAACCGTTCAGGCACCGCGGCACAATCACTCCGGCTGCAGCCCCGGCCGCAGCGGGCAGTACCCAGCCGAAGCCGGCTTCATAGCCGGGGAGCCAGCCCGCAAGCCATGCTCCCGGAAAGGCAAGCCCCGCCTTCTGGGCCCCATAGATGATGCTCACCACCGCGGTGAAGGACACGGTCCACAGATACACCTTCCCATCCCTTCCAATCAGGCCGCTCAAAAAGGAGAGCACAATCAGCACAATCGCCACCGGATATATGGCATGGAGTACCGGCTCCGAAATCTTTAAAATCGCATCCAGGCCCGCGCTTGATATAAAAAGGCTCGCAATGGCGAAGACTCCCATCCAGGCCCTATAGCCCAGCCGGGAAAAGCGGGTGGAAAAGTATTGGCTGCAGCAGCACAGAAGTCCCACGCAGGTATTTAAGCAGGCAATAAAGAAGATAAAGCCCAAAATGGCCAGGCCTGCGCTGCCAAAGAGGCTCCCCGCCACATAGGTGAGAATCCGCGCTCCGTTGGCCCCCTCTCCCGCCAGACGTCCCACCGGCGCGCCCACATAGGCCAGGGCGCTGTACACCAGAGCCAGGAGCAGGCCCGCTGCCGCACCGGCCTTTATGGTCTCCCGCACCACAGAGCCGTCCTGGGTCACGCCCTTAGCCCGCACATTCATGGCGATGATGATGCCGAAGTTCAGCGCGGCCAATGTGTCCATGGTGTCATACCCCGCCAGGAAGCCCGTGAGGGCGGGCGCAGCCTGATAGGAGGCCTCCGGCCCCGCAGGCGTCCCCGCAGGCCACACCAGGCAGCCTGTAAAGATAACCGCGATGAGAATGAGAAGCGTGGGGCAGAGCACCTTTCCCAGCCGCTCTGTCAGCCGGTCCGGCCGGAGCGACAAAAGCACGGCAATGCAGAAAAACAGTGCGGAGTAGCCTGCCTGAGCGGCAAAGCTTCCCTCGATTCCCAGAAAGCTTCCCTCCAGGTCGATGCCCAGAGCACCTGCCGCCGGAAGCACTGTCATCTCAAAGGAGGTGCTGGCCGTCCTGGGGATGGCCAGACAGGGGCCGATAAAGAGATAGACTAAGAGCGGAAAAATAGACGCGAACCGCGGTCCCACCCGGCCGCAGAGCTTTTCGATTCCGTCTGAGAGAGCCACCGCCGCCACTCCCAGGATAGGGAGGCAGGCCGCGCTCACCAGAAAGCCCGCCATGGCCTTCCAGGACGCGGTCCCCGCCTGGGCGCCCAAAAAGGGCGGGAAAATCAAATTCCCCGCCCCGAAGAACATGGAAAACAGGGTAAAACCAACTAAGAGAAGATTCCTGATGGATAATTTCTGTCTGCTCATGGGTTATAGATTCCCTTCTTTTGTACCATATGCGTGTCATACGCTGCCGCTGCATCCGTCATATCTATCTTATAATAGCACATTTTGGCGGCTGTGTGAACTACCCATTATCTTAACCTTCTTACCAGCTCATGCCATAAACTTCGAATTTACAAAGTAAAGATTCTGCGTTAAAGTTGAGTGAGAAGGAAAGGGAGGGCAAAAGCCCGGAGGAGGAATGTATGTCAGGAATCGCGGTATTTGTGCCAAATGAGGAGATGTATCGTCAAGCGGAAGTTATCAT
>CALWMT010000331.1 GCA_944382045.1 uncultured Enterocloster sp.
CCTCGATGTAGTCCATAACGAAATAGGACGTCTGATTCTCGTCAAAGTAATCCGTCACGCCCGCAATGTTCGGCTGGCCCATGAACTTTGCAAGGGTGCGGGCCTCCTCCTTAAAGCGCTCCTCCCCGTAAGCAAAGTCCTCTGTCCGCTCTGCGGCCATGACGTAAACCGTGGTTCCCTCCAAGCGGGCCGCCATCTCCCCGGGCATGTACTCCTTCACCGCCACACGGGCGGAAAGCTTCTGGTCCCAGGCCACGTAGGTGATGCCAAAGCCGCCCTGGCCCAGCACCCGGCCCACGAGATATCGGTTATTTAAAATGGTTCCGGCCCGAAGGGCCTTGGGATAGGCCGCCTGATTTTCCGAAAGGTCAAAGCCGCAGTACGGGCAGGGGCCTTTCTGCTCGGGATTTTCCTGAAAATCCGGGCGCTCTCTAAAGCAATTGCAGCAGAGGTGCATATTCCGAAAGGATGCACCGCAATTTTTGCTCCCATTTGCAGACATTTTATAAATATATCCTCCTAAGTTTCACCGTATCTTATATTGTACCTGATTTTGCGAAAAAAACAATATGCTGGGAGCATAGGGTTTTCTTAGAGCGTGTTTGAAAATTGCTTTCTGCCAGATGTGCGTTCCACTTTGTGGGAGCTTGGGGCCGAATGAAGGAGGCGCAGTGGGCTGCGCTGACTGAATTCGGCCCCAAGATACCGCGAAGTGGGACGTGCAGATGGTAGGAATGAATTTTCAAACACGCTCTAGTCCGTAAGGCTGACTGCGGGCACATGGGCCAAGGGCGTCATATCCTTTGGCTTCTCCCCCCACACCTTTAAAGTCACGGACGTCAGATTGGACAGACCGGCCAGCGGGGAAATGTCGGGAAGGTTGTCAACCTGCAGTTCCAGGCTGGTCAGGCTGGTTAAATTTGCCAAAGCAGAGAAATTCGCAAGCTGGGAGCGGCCATTGTTGGCAGCGAGCAGCTGCAGGGTGGAAAGCTTTGTCATCCCGGCAAGGGGGGCTATGTCCACCGGCTCCTCCGGATTATTGATGATAATGTCCAGGTGCTCCAGATTGACTAAGCCGGATAGGGGTTCCAGGGACTGAAAGGTGGGCGCCTTGATGGTGGACCCGCTGCGGACATATAAGCTTTGCAGGTTCGTCAAATTTCTAAGGGGCTCCAGGCTTTCGATGCACCGGTCCAGCTCCGCCTCCGTCAGGCTTTTCAGGCCTTCCAGCCCAGCCCCGCTGTAGGCCGCAGGGCAGGCGCCGCTTCGCATAGGCAGATCCAGCACCCGAAGCTTGGACAGATTTTTGAGGGGCTGAAGATCCGTGTAGACCGCCTCTGAGCCGCCCAGGTACAGTTCTTCAAGCTCCGTCAGCTGCTCCAGCCCCTGCAGGCCTGCAAGGCCCTGGGTCCCCACCCGCAGGTGCTTTAAGTGAACCAGACCGGATAGAGGGCGCAAATCTGATACAGAGGATTGGGACTCATCGGAAATATCAAATTCTTCCAGAGCCGTCATGCGCTCCGCTCCCTTAAGGCTTGTAAGTCCCATCAGATCGGCCCGGAAATACCGAAGCTTTGAAAGCCCCGAAAAGGCCGTCAGATCCTCGCAGACCACCGGCCCGAAGATCCGCAGCTCTTCCAGATTTTCCAGGCCGGACAAAAAGGACAGATCCTCCAGGCGGTCCACCTCCAGATCCAAGCTGGTCAGGGACTGCAGCGAGGACAAGGGGGACAAATCCGAAAGATCGCTGGTCTTTTTCAGACGGAGCGTTTTCAGATCCTTCATCTCACCCAGAATTTTCAGTTCCACCCCGGTCAGGCTGTACTCTGCCAAATCCAACCTTGTCAGCGCCGTGCTGTACTCTTCCCCGGCGATGGTCACCTTGGGAGCCAGCGCCTCCGCCGGGTTTTCAAGGTTTTCTCCCTGGGCCATTATCCCTTCCGCCCCAGGCGTCCCTGTTCCCCGAATCCCCCCGCCATTTCCCAGAAGGGAGCCTGCCAGGAAAGCCGCCGCCACAGCCGCTGCGGCAATCCCGCCCATAATGGGAATTCGGAGGCTTTTTTTCTTCTTTTCCAGCTCTGTGGGCGGCTGGCCCGCCTTCTGTCCGGCATCCGCCTGCCAGGCGTCTCCACCCGGCAGCTCCACCACTCTCTGGCTCTCCAGCGCCTCCAAAAACTCTCCCGCTGTCTGGAAACGGTCCTCGGGCTGCACCGCCAGCCCCTTTAAGATGGCCCGCTCCAGATACAGCGGAATCTCCACCCCCGCCTGAGAGGGAGGCACTAGCCCATCGTGATCCAATCGCTCCAGGGACTCCGGCGGCAGATACCCGGTGATGGCCGCATACAGGCAGGCTGCGCAGGAATACACATCCGTGTAGGGGCCCTGACGGCCCCGGCGGATATACTGCTCCTTGGGCGCGTAGCCCACCTTCAGGATGACGTCCAGGCTCTTTGACTTATCCCCCAGGCTGTACCGCGCGGAGCCGAAGTCTAAGAGCTTTACGTTCCCGTCCTT
>CALWMT010000332.1 GCA_944382045.1 uncultured Enterocloster sp.
GGGCCGGATAGAAGAGGTAGAAGCCGTACCTCCAGCCAGCCCGCCCCCGCCTTCCATTGTACAGATACACAAAAATCCCGGAGAGAGCGCCGGCGCCTTTATTCACCTCCAGCGTGGAGAGCAGCCCCAGAAGGCCAGCCGCTGCCCCCCGGCCCGCCCGGTTCTCACGGAGCCAGAAGAACGCTGCCATATACAAAATTCCCACAGCCCCGTAATCCGCCCGCAGCGCCTCCGCCGCCAGCGAGCCCACAAGGACAATGCACCCAAAGGCAAGGGGATTCCTGCCCCACACGCTCCGCCTTGCCGCCTCCTCTGCCGCCCACAGGGTCATAAGCCCCAGGGCCAGCTCAAGCAGCACGTTCTGCCCGTCCCAGCAGACCCACTGGTTATAAACAGCCAAATCAAAGGGAATCTCCGAAATCAGGGCGAATACCCCCAGACGGAGCAGATAGCGTCCCCGGCTTCGGGTGTGCACGAACCCCTCCGCCAGCAGCAGGCAGAAAATAGGGAAGGCCAGCCTGCCCGCCATCCGCAGCCCCCGGGCCCAGAGAACCACCATAGGCCGGTGCAGCGAATCAAAGGCCAGGATATGTCCCCCATACACCAGCAGATATTCAAACAGCACCAGCCCCACATGGTCCAGGAGCATGCTGAAGGCAGCGATGTATTTCAGGGCGCTTCCGGTAAGTCCCCTGTCTCTTCCTTGCTCCGCCTGCTTCCTGCGTCCCCGCAGCCCCTGCCCGCCGCCCCGGGGCCCCTGTTTTCCGTATAACGTATGCCTCATTCCTTTCCCCATATATCTGCGGCAGCTCCGGCAATGGCTGCCTATCCATCCGCTTTGCTTCACTATAGCACAACCCATGCGGGAAGTCCACGCCTAAGCCTGTTCCACCCAAAAAGGAGGGGGCTCCTCCTGGAAGCTCCCCTCCTCATGTATCCCGGTATTGTCTTTTCCCCGCAGGCCGCCCCTGGGCTTACTGCTCGTTCAAGATCTCTGTCATTCGGGTCTGGCAGTTATCCACCACCTGCTGTGCTGTGGCTGAACCATTTACAACCATGGGATCCATTTCCTCATTGAAAATCTCGTTGAACTGCTGGAAGGGCACAGATGTCTCATCTGCAGCCAGCTTCGGATCAATCGTTCCTACGATCTCGCTGAAGATCTTCATCTCATCCCCGAAGTTTGCGTAATTCAGCTCCGTCTCCAGAAGGCTTGTGCGCACAGGGATAAATCCGCCGGTCTCGCAGAATTTCTGCATATTTTCCGCATTCGTAATATAGTCAACTACAATGGCTGCCGCATTGGGATACTCCGTTCCCGCATAAGCAAAGATGGCATTTCCGCCCATATCGGAACCGGTCTTTCCATTCCGGATCGGCATATAGGTAACTCCCCAGTTTCCAGCCATATTCTCTTCCATGTAGGAGCAGTGCCAGCTTCCAGAGAATGTAAATGCAATCTGCTCCGCAACGAACAGAGAGTTGGTGGTTGCCGTACCGGTCAGAGCCGTATTGCAGATCAGATCCTCTTTCCGAAGATTCTCATAGAACTGAATTGCCTCCAAAACCTCCGGGCTATTCATCGTCACTGCCGTCTGATCCTCGTTCAAAAGCGCTCCGCCGTTCATATATACAAACGGAAGATACCGGTAGCCGCTGCCACCCTCCCAAATACCGCCGCAGGCATAGGGCAGATTAAACTGCTCCTTTAAGGTTCTTGCGATATCCGTCAGCTCCTCCCAGGTCCAGGCGTCCTCCACACTGGTGGGGATGCGGATGCCTGCCTCCTCAAACATGCGCTTATTGTAGTAGATGGCAATCGTATCTGCATGGTGCGGCATTGCCACTACCTTTCCGTCATAGGTGCCAGCGGACAAAAAGGCGTCTGATACATCATCCAGGCTTTCCTGGGAAATATAGGGGGTCAAATCAAGCATCACATCCGCCGCCTTAAACTTTCCAAGGCGCTGATACGTATAGCGGATTACATCAGGCCAATCATCCCCTGCCACTCGGGTATCCAGCATCTCCGGGAAATCACCCGACGGATACGTCTGGGGAACAATCTTGATTTCCGGATGATCCTTCTGAAGATTGGCGAGAAGCTCATCCCAGGCTGCCTTATCGGAAGTGGAGCCCTCCCAATAAGCGATCTCAATCTCCGCTCCTTCCTCGGCCACCAGACCTTCCACTGCCCCGCCGGCCTCGCCGACGGTCTCCTCCTGCGCTTCCTGGGCGGCTGCCGCCGCTGCGGTTGTCTCCGACGCGGTTTCCCCGCCTCCGCACGCTGAGAGGCCTGCTGCCATTCCCACCGCCAATACAGCTGCTAATACTTTTTTGAACTCCTTTTTACGCATATACTGCTTCCTCCTTTTATTTTTTTCTCGTTTTCCCAATCCTCCGCTTGTCTGCAGTGACGGCAGAGTTTGTTATTTATTTGGTATTTTTTCATAACTTTTGAACGTAAATCACTATTACTTGTATTATTCATTTATTGGCTGCAAA
>CALWMT010000333.1 GCA_944382045.1 uncultured Enterocloster sp.
TTTACTTCTGAGGAGAGCATCACCAGCAGCTATGTGAGAAATGAGCATCCGGATGCGATTATCAATATTGTGGATGCCACGAATTTAAGCAGAAGCCTGTTTTTCACCACGCAGCTTTTGGAGCTGGGCGTGCCCGTGGTTGTTGCCTTAAATAAGAGCGACATGACGGAGAAGAAGCAGACCAAGATTGATGTAAAGCTTTTGTCTGAAAAGCTGGGCTGCCCGGTGGTTAAGACGGTTTCCACCTCCTCCGGCCACGAGGGGCTGAAGGAGGCCGTAGCGCAGGCCGCTGCCCTTAAGGGGAAGGGGCAGAAGGCGCCTTATGTGGAGGGAAATGTTAATCTGCACGACAAGGCCGCTGTGGAGGCTGCGGACCGGAAGCGGTTTGAATTTGTAAATGCGATTGTGAAGGAAGTGGAGACCCGCAAGGTCTTTACAAAGGATAAGAACGCCCAGGATTCCATTGACGCTGTAATAACCAACAAGATTGTGGGCATCCCGATTTTTGCTGCGGTTATGTTTGCGGTATTCTACATATCCCAGTCCACTCTGGGGACCTGGATCGCCGACTGGCTGGTGGCCTGGATTGAGACCTTCCAGGGCTGGGTGGGCGGCCTGATGGAGAGCGCCAATCCCTTCCTGTACGCCCTGCTGGTGGACGGCATCATCGGCGGCGTGGGCGCGGTAGTGGGCTTCCTGCCTCTGGTAATGGTTATGTATTTCCTCATTGCCCTCTTAGAGGACTGCGGCTATATGGCCCGCGCCACCGTTGTGCTTGACCCGATTTTCAAGCGGGTGGGGCTTTCCGGAAAATCCGTAATCCCCATGGTGATCGGAACCGGATGCGCCATTCCCGGCGTTATGGCAAGCCGCACCATCCGCAATGAGAGAGAGCGGCGGGCCACAGCCATGCTGACCCCCTTCATGCCCTGCGGCGCAAAGCTCCCCGTAATCGCCCTGTTTGCAGGCGCGTTCTTCGCGGAGTCCAGCTGGGTGGGTCCGACGATGTATCTGGTGGGCATTGTGCTGGTATTTTTGGGCGCTCTGCTGGTAAAGCGGATCACCGGACAGAAATACCGCAAGTCCTTCTTTATCATCGAGCTTCCGGAGTATAAGATTCCCAGCCTTAAGAGAGCGACCATGTCCATGCTGAGCCGGGGCAAGGCCTACATCGTCAAGGCGGGAACCATTATCCTTGTGTGCAATACGGTTGTGCAGATTATGCAGAGCTTTAACTGGCAGCTGCAGCTGGTGGAAGAGGGAATGGAGAGCACGTCCATTCTGGCATCCATTGCCCATCCCTTCTCCATCCTGTTTATCCCCCTGGGCTTTGGCGTATGGCAGCTGGCGGCTGCGGCCATCACCGGCTTTATCGCCAAGGAGAATGTGGTTGGCACCCTGGCCGTTGTGTACGGCATGACCAACCTGATTGACACGGATGAGCTGGCGCTGGTGGGAAGCGGAAATGACGTTGCCACGATTATGGGGCTTACCAAGGCTGCAGCCCTTGCCTATCTGATGTTCAATCTCTATACACCGCCCTGCTTCGCGGCTCTGGGCGCTATGAATTCTGAGATGCAGAGCAGGAAGTGGCTGTGGGGCGGCATCGGCCTGCAGCTGGGAACCGGCTATACGGTGGCGTTCCTGGTTTACCAGATTGGTTCCCTGGCGACAACCGGAAGCCTGGGCACAGCGTTCGTTCCCGGACTGATTGCGGTGGCTGTGTTTGCGGCCATTCTGGTGATGATGATTCGCAGAAGCGATGCGAGGTTTGAGGCGGAGTACCGCCTGCAGGCGTGAGAACGTCTGCGGACGTAAAACAAAGAAGCTGGCGGGCGCGGGCTTGACCCTGGCCCGCTGCTTTGCTATGATTACATTAAAAAGCCTGCCGGCCGCACGCATGCAGGCTTACTCTGACGGAATCGATTAGGAGGCTGGAATATGACGGATTTGATTGTGATTTTGATTTTGCTCATCCTGATTGGGGCGGCAGTTTCGTATATCATAAAGGCAAAGAAAAGCGGCGTTAAGTGCATTGGCTGCCCGGCAGGCGGAAACTGCCCCAGCAGCAGAAAGCTTCCCAAAAAGAAGCTGGCCGGTCCGGTGCTGGGAAAGGAAATCATCAAAATCTCCGGTATGACCTGCGATCACTGCGCGGCCAGCGTGACGGCCGCCTTGAACCAGATTGAGGGCGTCAGTGCGGATGTGAGGCTCGCCAAGGGCAGCGCGGTGGTCTCTTACGACCGGGAGATTGCGGACAGCGTCCTGCGGGATGCAGTGGAAAAACGAGGCTATAAGGTTACCGGAATTATAAAGGGTTAGGGGGATGGATATGGCAGGGACAGACGCGATTATACTTCTGGTGGTTGTGCTTGTTATGATTTATGCAGTAAAGGGAACCATTAAGCATTTTAAGGGGGAGGGCGCCTGCTGCGGCGGCGGTTCCGGATCCGTTCCCCCGGAGGAGGAGAAGGAGCTTGCGGGCCCCATCATCGGCCGGAAGGTGATGCACATTTCCGGTATGCACTGCAATAACTGTGCGAACCGCGTAATCCGGGCCATTAACCGCATTGACGGCGCTTCCGCAAAGGTGAACCTCAAAAAGAAGGAGGCCATCGTGGCCTATGACCGGGAAATCGACGATGAAGCACTAAAGGAAGCGGTGGAGAAGGCGGGGTATGCGGTGGTGTCGGTGGAGGGGTAGCGGAGACGGCCGGAATGGCTAGAGCTAAAGCTTTATAAGGAGATGCAGACGAGCAGGCGGTAC
>CALWMT010000334.1 GCA_944382045.1 uncultured Enterocloster sp.
TCCCATTATTTTTATTAAACAATTGAAATTTATCTATCAAAGAATCCATTTTCATACCCCACCCAAACTGTGATGTCCTTGAAAAATCATCGTCATGTTCAAAGATAATCAACTGCCTATCTGTAGCACCTTTTAACCATGAAATAACTTTATTCCACCATAACAAGTCTGTTTCACCTAGCGACATACCATATATGCAAATAATCCTACTTGCATCTATGATTTTAACAGCATTATTGGCATTTCCCATTCTGTTTTCTTTATTCAAAGACGGTTTAATTAAGTATTTAGAAAATCTTCTATCATTTGCTAGTTCTGAATTTTTTATTTGTTCTCCATCATTTAACCCCATAAGCGGAAACTGATTACATAATCCGTGAACATGTATTATCTTACCTACTGTATCCGTGTATGTAATATTTCCGACTTTTCGTAAATTAATTTTTCTATTTGGTATTTTTCCCAAACATTTATCCAACGCTTGTGTATAATTAAAAGAAATGAAATTATAATTATGTTCACTAGCCTTATATGTATTAAATACTTCCTTAATTCTAGTAATAGACTCTGGATGAAGAAAGTCGTAAAATTTTAAAATTCTTTCTTGAAAAAATTGTCCTATTTTATCCGAATCATTGAATTCCAGTTTGTTTTCTTCTTCCACAAGATACTCAATAAATTCCTTCTCAAAATCCGCTATCTGATCAATCAAATCATATTTATTCTCTTGTGAAAATTCTAAGGTATATTCTCCTATCTGCTTTTCAAAATATGACCATTTATCTATATTTTTTCCTAACTGTTCTGAAAAATCTTTGAGTACAGTTGTTTTATTTTCCCCATTTTTAATATAACGAGGTATAAATTGTGAATACTGTGTTCTCATACCCAGTCCAATATCAAAACCATTTCCAATCAAAAAAGTAATTTCCATATAACTCCTTCATCTTTTACAGTAAATTCAATTAGTTCTCTATAGTTTTTCTTCCATGTTCTTCTTATTAGCCAAAATATTTCTGCATTAAACTATCAAATAGCAACTGTGTCTCATCTAATGCTTTTTGCACAGCAGCTCTTGATTTGTCGACTTGTTTAATAAATAGATCAAATTTATCTTGCTGTTTCTTTGGTGGAATAATGAATTCCAATTCTCCAAGTATTTTCAGAGTGAGATATTTTGTCAACCCACCCAATGATTGTTGCTGAAGGTATGCTAGTTTATCTTCTAACTGATATTGAAACAATCTATACGACCAATTCTCCTTTAACGTGAGTACATATGTTCGCTGATACGCATTAAATTTACCACTATAATATTTCACATCGTACTTTCCAGCAGCATTATTTCCAGCTAAAAGCAACGCTTCTTCTTCAAAAGCATAATCATCTATTCTTAACACTTCTTTTGAACAAGTAAAAAACGGATACGCTCCACCATCAACAGCTGCATTAGAATCCAGCTTTCCCGTAGTAGTATTGAAAACATCATTCCACTTCAAAACAGGATAGCCTTTATCATAAAACATCTCGACAAATCGGGCTTTGATAAGTTCGTCTAGATTCTGCAGTTCTTGCTGACGCTCCCGGATAATATATGATACTTTATTTAACTTTAACACAATATTTTCCTGCTTTTTCATAGAAGGGTACGGAATCTGTGTGGCATCAAAATCTTTTTTTACAATATGTTTCATTGTTGCTCCATGCGTTTTTGTACCCATTTCTGCGAGTTTATACCGAACTGCATATACAAAATATTGTCTATCAATCGGAGCCCTATCAAATAAAACTTTGAAAATATGTTGATTTAGTAATGCCTTCCCCCTATCCCATATGTAAACACCAAGGCTTGCAGACCAGGATATCAAAATATCACCATCATTGATCTCGATTTTCTTGGGATAGTCTCCATTATAAAACCCTAAGTCATATGAATTTCCCGTCAAATCTTGGATTCGAATAATTGGAAGGCCCTCATTTCCTCGATCTTCCGGTTTGAATGCATAACCATTAATATATGTTGCCACATCGCCTAATCTAATCTTTTCATCACTCATCCAAACCACCTACCTTCCACTTGAAATATTGTTTTTTCCAAGCTGTTGACGGATCTAGACATATACCATCATCAAACGAAAGAACGTATATCTCTGGAATCAAGTTGCTTGCACAAATATCTGAATTATTTACTCTACATCCATATGTTTGTAATTCTGTATATACATCATTTAGCCGAACTGCAAAAGTTCTCTTTAACTCTTTTTCTGTCATCAATTCATCCCTACAAATCTGAATTTATTCTTCATCATCTTTTCCCAACATCTCATCCAACTCCGCCAGATTCTTTGTAATCTCCATTTCCAGCTCATGCAGATTCGCCATAATCTCCTGCGTAGATGGATACTCTATCGGTACATATTCCACTTCTTTATACTTGTTAATGGAAAGGTCATACTCATTGTCAACAATATCCTGTTTTTCCACAAAGAAAGACTGTTCTGTCCGTTTTCTCTCTGTCTCCTGATCTCGATTTCGGAATCTCTCTATAATATCCGGTATATCATTTTCATTGATCGGATTACGTTTATCATCCAGGCTGAATCCATCTGCTTTCATGTTGTAGAACCATACTCTATCCGTTCCGCCATGTCCTGTTTTTGTAAAAATCAGGATAGCAGTGGAGACTCCTGCATAAGGTTTGAACACACCGGAAGGCATGGAGATAACCGCCTCCAGACAATTTTCTTCCACCAGTTCCTTGCGGATTGCCTTATGAGCTTTGGAAGAACCAAACAGAACTCCGTCTGGTACAATGCAGGCACATCTTCCGCCTGTTTTCAGCATTTTCAAAAACAGTACTAAAAACAGAAGTTCCGTTTTCTTCGTCTTCGCAACTTTCAGCAGATCCTGGGATACGATATCGTAATCAAGACTTCCCTTAAACGGCGGATTTGCCAGAATCAGACTATACATATCCCTATCCGTATTCTGATCAGAAAGGCTGTCTCTGTATTCGATATAAGGATTGTCCACTCCATGAGTCATCATATTCATGGCTCCGATACGCAGCATGGTCCGGTCCATATCAAATCCGTGGAACATATGATTCATATAATGCTCTTTATTTTTTC
>CALWMT010000335.1 GCA_944382045.1 uncultured Enterocloster sp.
ATATCCGGGACGAGCACTGCCAGCTGGCGGTGGAATCCCCGTCCAGATACCTGTTTGAGCATGGAATCGGCCTGGAGAAAATCAACATTTACGGAATTCCGGAGCCGCTGCAGCAGAAACTGTACGACGAAATTACAGCCACCGGCTGCGTGAAGCATACGAGAGAAGGGGCCGGAAAGGATCTGGAATTCGCCTCCCGGACGCTGGACAAGGCCGCGGCGGTAAGCGCCATTCTGCAGGAACTGGGCGTTACTCTGGAGGAGTGCATGATCATGGGAGATTCCATCAGCGACTACGACATGATCTGCAAGGTTGGCTTAGGCATCGCTATGGGCAACGCGCCGGAGAGGATCCGGAAGGCGGCCAAAGACGTGGCGCCGCGCTATGACGAGGACGGCGTGGCGGCTATGATTGAAAAGTATCTTCTGTAGGAGGAAAGGCAGTGGAAAAGACCATAGAAAACTTCCGGCCGGCGCACCCGTTTCTGGTGTGCATCGATTCCGACGGCTGCGCGTATGATGTAATGGAAGTCAAGCACAAAGAGTGCTTCTGCCCGGCGGCGGTGAATCTCTGGGATCTGCAGGCGGTGGACCGCTATGCCAGAGAGGCCTGGGAGTTTGTCAACCTCTATTCGGTGGACCGGGGCATCAACCGGTTTCTGGCGCTGGAAAAGGTGCTGGAAATGCTGGACGAGCGGGAAGAAGTAAAGCGGCTGACGGGATTTTCCATGCCGGCCCATGACCAGCTGAAGGCGTGGACCAGAAGCGGCGAGACGCTGAACCAGCAGTCGCTGGAAACCCATATGGATCAGGAACAGCTGGCGCGGACGCTGCGATGGAGCGAAGACTGCAACCGGCGGATCCGGGAGATGGTCCGCGGCGTGCCGCCGTTCCCCTATGTACGGGAAAGCCTGGAAAAGCTGGCGGATCACGCGGATATCGTTATCGTATCGGCGACTTCCACAGAGGCTCTGCTGCGGGAGTGGGAAGAACACCGGCTGCTGCCGCTGGTCTCCGCCGTATGCGGGCAGGAAGCCGGCAGCAAGGCGGAGTGCATCGCCAGGGCCATGAAAGGGTATGCGCCTTCCCGCTGCCTGATGCTGGGCGACGCGCCGGGCGACGCGGCCGCCGCCGGGAAAAACGGAATTCTGTTTTATCCCATCCGTCCGCTGGAAGAAACCGACTCCTGGCAGGAATTTTACCAGGAATACCTGGACGCGTTTCTGGAAGAGCGGTATGAAGGAGAACTGCAGAGAAAGGCAGAGGAACGTTTCCGCCGGCTGCTGCCGGAGACGCCGCCCTGGAAACAGGAGGCAAAACGAGAATCCTGAGAGGTGAGGCCAAATTGGGTATCCATGCAATCGTCCAGCGGTTTGATCTGCTGAGCCAGATGGAACTGCTGCTGCGCATCGTCATTGCGGCATGTATCGGGTATGTGATCGGATATGAGAGAAAAAACCGGGAAAAGGCCGCCGGCATGCGGACCCATGCCATTGTCTGCATGGGCGCGGCGCTGATTATGGTGGTATCCAAGTACGGATTTTCGGATATTCCGGAATGGGATGCCTCCCGGGTCGCCGCGCAGATCGTGTCCGGCGTGGGCTTTCTGGGAGCGGGAGTCATTTTCATCCGGAACAATTCGGTCAGCGGGCTGACCACCGCGGCCGGCATCTGGACCACGGCGGGCGTAGGCATGGCCATCGGCGCGGGATCGTATTTTATTGGAATCTGCTCGGGGGTGCTTGTAGTGGTGACACAGATCCTTTTGCACCGGGCGTCTTTTCTGACGGCGGAGCCGTACCGGGGCTATTTAAAACTGACCACCGACTGCTATGAAACGGTGGTGGAGGAGCTGCGGGAGCGGTTCCGGACCGAAAGGATCCGGGAAGTGAATATAAAGATCAGCAAGAACAAGACAAAAGACGAGACCAAGGTAGAGTTTGATCTTTTGTTTCCCGCTGAATATGACAAGAATCAGCTGGTGTACCAGCTGGCGAAGGACAGCCGCATCAGCAGCGTGTCCGGATAAATAGAAGACAAAATCGGAGGAGCTGTCGCATCAATGATTAAAAAATCATAGATGCGGCAGCATCTTTTTACCCTTTTTGAGCTAAAGCTTTCGCTTCACCTATCCAGTTTCTGCAAAAAGGCAAACTTTAATAAACCTTTTCCAGGAAAAGGTCTGCTTGTAAGATTCTCTTTTGACCAGTCAAAATCAGGAAGTTTGTTTGAGTGGGAATAGATGTTGCCCCGTCCTTCCCGCCTGGATCTTATGATGTAGTTTATTTATGTTATAGCCAATCGCCAGCAGGATACTCTGGGCAATTACATTTCCCTTCCCTCGGTACAAATACCGTCGGAATTGCATGTCCTCTTTGATGTTTGCAAAACTTCCTTCCGCCTGGATGCTCCGGTTCATCCGAAGTTGTGTCCCATAGTCACTTGTGATTCTCTCCAGTGTCTCCTGGCGTTTTTCCTTCATCTTTTTTGAAACGTACAGTACTTTCTGCCGGGATTCCATGGGGGTTTTACAATTATTCCCTTTGATACAGTCTGTTTTATAAGGGCATCCGCCGCATCCGTTACTTTGATATACGGTAACGGTTCTCCGGTAGCCACTGGCCGTTTTTTCCTGTTTTTCATACTGTACCGTCAATGCCTGCCCTTTTTTACAATAGTAGCAGTCTGCTTTCTCATCATACTCCATGTTTTCCACCCGTCCGATATCCTGACGATATTTTCGGGTTTGGGAAATCTCATAGTTTTTTGGTTTGATATAAGACAGCTGTCCGTTCTCTTCCAGGAATAGGTAATTCTCTTCACTTTCATATCCTGCGTCCGCTACGATCTCCTGATATTTAAACGGAAGATACAACTCCATATCTTTCAGGAATGGGATCAATGTCCTCGTATCCGTAGGCCG
>CALWMT010000336.1 GCA_944382045.1 uncultured Enterocloster sp.
GCAGCGCGGTGGTGCCGCCGCTATGGAACAGGCTATCGATGTCGCTTTCTTCTTTCGCGTCAATGATGGAATTGATCGCCTCGGAAAGCAGCTCGGAGACTTCGCCCATATTGCGCCCGTCATCCGTTTCCTGATTAAACCTTTTGCAAAGCTCCATGACCGGCTCGCTCTTGCCGCGGCAGAGCAGCCGCATGGTGTCCAGCAGCTTCTTCGGGTCCAGGTAGTCGCAGACAATCTCGCCCTCTTCGCTGATATAGACCATATAGAACGGGTGGATGCGGTTGCGGTTGTCAATGTTCACGCTGTCATTGATATTCCGCAGGACGAAGATCACACCGGCAGGGGAATCCTCTGTTTGTGCAACAACAGCGTGCAGCCCCTTTGGAGCCGTCTCAATGTCGTCGTGCTGCTTCCTATATTCCAAAAGATCCAGCCGGAACTCATTCAGCCCCAAGTCCATAATGGAGATGCCGTTTCCCATGTCCTCAATGTCCACCACTTCCTCTTGCAGCCGCTTGAGCTGCGCTCGGCGGTATTCCAGATCGCCTTTTTCCTCGGCATTGATCAGGTCATCGTCACCAGTGGAGGTCATGACAGAAATCTTCATGCGGGTCTCTACACGGCTTTTCAGGTTGATGTATTCGTCCAAATCCATATCCGGCCAGAAATTAACAAGCTGGATGTGGTTGTTTTTGCTGCCAATGCGGTCAATACGCCCGAAACGCTGGATAATGCGAACCGGGTTCCAATGGATGTCGTAGTTGATCAGATAGTCGCAGTCCTGCAAGTTCTGACCTTCGGAAATGCAGTCGGTGGCAATGAGGATGTCCAGTTCGTCCGTACTCCCCGGAAGCAAGACGGCTTTGCCTTTGGAAACCGGCGAAAAGCAGGTCAGGACAGTGTTGAGGTCGGCACGAAGCCTCGGTATGGTGGTTTTTCCATCTACTGTGCCAGTGATTTCCGCTGTTTCCAGTCCAAACTTCTCCTTGGCAAACCGGCTGACATTCGCATAAAGATAATCAGCGGTATCGGAAAAGGCCGTAAAGATGATGATTTTCCGGTTGCCGGGGTTGATGGGATGTTCCATCTTCTTCTGGATCAAGTCAAACAGCGTTTGCAGCTTGGTATCGTGCTCCGGCGTAATGTCCGCCACCATCAGGCTCAGAAGTTCCAGATTTTCTGCGTCTTTTTCCAGCTCCCGCTTCCATGAAACATAATCCATATCGGCAAGGTCGATTTTGACCTTCTTGCCAACCGAGAAGAAGTCGGTGTTCTGATCGTCATAGTCAAAATCCTCGTTGTCCGGCAGCTCCGTCAGGTTGAGAACGCAATCGCCGGATTGATAGTTGTTGATGATTGCAACCGTGTCCTCGATCAGCTTTTTGATACGGTCAGTCGTCAGCCGGAACGAATAAACCGAGCTTTCCAGCCGCTTGAGAAGATTGATGCTCATCAGACGGCGGATCCCTTCCTCGCGTCCCTGCTGGGTCAGGCTGGTCCCCTTGTGGTGAGTCATATCCAGATACTTCGCAAGGCGCGACGGCATAATATAATTCGACGGCGTATAGATGGACAAGTTCAGCGACATGAGCAGCGTGTAGATTTCATTGTAATTGATGGCATCGCTCAGGTCGGTCAGACAGGGGCGCAGGGAAATCGGCGGGAGCCGTTCCGGGAACTTGCCAATGTCAGCAGTATTGTAGTATTTTTCAATGTGCTTGCGGGAGCGAGCAATCGTCACGCTATCCAGCAGCTCGAAGAAATCAAAGTCCAGTGTGCGCAGCAGCGCATCCGTTGTGCGCTGCTCGGCAGGAAGTTTGCTCCACGCATTGAATGCCTTCTGCGCCTGACGGAAGATTTCGTCGATGCTTTTTGTCGTCGCAAGCTTTTGATTAATTTGCTCGGCATCCCCTTCATAGGCAAGAGCAAGCTGATTTTTCAGGTCAATGAATCGATTGTTGACCGGTGTTGCAGAGAGCATCAGCACCTTCGTCCGCACACCCGCCCGGACAACTTTGTTGAGCAGTTTCAGATAGCGGTTTTCCTTTGCATCGTCACCTGACACCTCACCGCCGTTGCGGAAGTTATGGCTTTCATCAATCACCACAAGGTCATAATTACCCCAGTTTAAGCGGTCAAGATCAATCCCATTGGACTGTCCGTGTTCACGCGACAGGTCAGTGTGGTATAGAACATCATAGCGCAGCCGGTCTTCCGCAATGGGATTGTTGATATAGTTTCCCTTGTATGTATTCCAGTTTTCAGACAGCTTTTTGGGGCAGAGCACCAGCACGGATTTATTGCGGTTCTCGTAATACTTAATGACTGCGAGAGCCGTAAAGGTTTTACCAAGGCCAACGCTGTCAGCTAAAATACAGCCGTTAAATTTTTCCAACTTGCTGATAATCGCAAGAACAGCATCCCGCTGGAAGTTATAGAGCATCCCCCAGATTTTGCTCTCTTTGAAGCCAGTTGCCTCATTGGGCAGCTCGTCCTCCGAAACATCATCCAAAAACTCTTTGAAAATATTGTAAAGGGCAAAGAAGTAGATGTATTCCGGCGCGTTTTCCCGGTATGCCGCAGTTATATTTTCAATCACGACATCCGTGACTTCCTGGAACTTTTTCTTGTCATTCCAAAGCTGCTCAAAGAGGTTGATGAAATACCCGGCATTTTCATAACTCTCGGTTTTCTGAACCGGATAATAGGCGTTGTTGCCGCGCTCGCAGCCAAGGTCAACCGTTGTGAACCCATTGATGGGCATGTAGGTGCTTTCATCCACCGTCATAAAGCCCATCATCTGCTCCTGCGTAACATTCGATTTGAAAGTCACCTTTCGCCGGATCCAATCCGCGCATTCCTTAGCAATTGCCTTTTGCGTCAGCTCATTGCGCAGCTTCACCTCAAATTCCGTCCCATAGAGGCTGCGTTCACGGGAAATACGCGGGATATAAAACTCGCGCTGTGCTTTGGGGGTTTTTTCTGTAACAAAGGTCGGCGAGGTAAAAATAAAATGCAGCTCATCGATCCCTTCCAGTTGCTTTTTCAGCTCCTGATAGGCATAAATGGAGAAGCAAGCGGCGGCGATGGAGAGCCTGCTCTTCTTATGAATGACCGACCGCAAATCCCCTTTGACAGTGGTGTTAATGTTGTCGATTATCTGCATTTCTTCACCTCATCGTTTCCAGCTGCATATCTTCCAGAAGAACATACTGCCCCTTAACGATGCAGCGAATCTTTTCCGCCTTGAACAGCTTGCAGAGCATCGCTTTGGACAGCAGCAGCCTGATAATAATATATCCAAAATCACGATGATAGTCAACAGAAGCGCCCGCCCATCCAAAGCAAAACATTACATTCGAAATTTTTCATAGAACGCTTGAGGAAAAGAGCGCCATGCGCTATACTATATAACATGCTGGCAGGGATTCGGACCCTATTTCAGCTTAGCATTTTTTAAGGAGATATATCGATATATGAAATTAGGAATCGTAGGCCTCCCCAACGTAGGCAAAAGTACATTATTCAATTCACTGACAAAGGCGGGAGCGGAATCCGCCAACTACCCCTTCTGCACCATCGACCCCAACGTGGGCGTTGTGCCGGTGCCGGATCCCAGGCTGGACAAGCTCACAGCCATGTATAACTCCGCCAAGACCACTCATGCGGTGATCGAATTCGTGGATATCGCCGGTCTGGTCAAGGGTGCCTCCAAGGGCGAGGGCCTGGGCAACCAGTTTTTGGCAAATATCCGGGAGGTGGACGCCATTGTCCATGTGGTGCGCTGCTTTGATGATCCAAACGTGATCCATGTGGACGGGAGCATCGATCCCCTCCGGGATATCGAGACCATCAACCTGGAGCTGATCTTCTCTGACATAGAGATCCTGGAGCGCCGGATCGCCAAGCAGTCCAAGGGCGCCTTCAACAACAAGGATCTGGCAAAGGAGGTTGCGCTTCTCAAGGCCCTGAAGGCCCACCTGGAGGAGGGGAAGCTGGCGAGAAGCTTTGTCCCCGAGGATGAGGATCAGGAGGAGCTCATCAATTCCCTAAACC
>CALWMT010000337.1 GCA_944382045.1 uncultured Enterocloster sp.
GTACGAGCTGAACAAACACTATGGTTGGAGTAAGTTTATCGTGGTGGTGCCCAGCATTGCCATCCGGGAGGGCGTGTACAAGTCCTTTCAGGTGACCCAGGAGCACTTTGCGGAGGAATATGGGAAGAAAATCCGTTTTTTCATCTACAATTCCTCCCAGCTCACCGAAATCGACCGTTTTGCCTCCGATAGTTCCATCAATGTGATGATCATCAACTCTCAGGCGTTCAACGCCCGGGGTAAGGATGCGCGGCGCATTTACATGAAGCTGGACGAGTTCCGCTCCCGCCGTCCCATTGACATCATCGCCAAGACAAACCCGATCCTCATCATCGACGAGCCGCAGTCGGTGGAGGGCAAGCAGACAAAGGAACGGCTAAAGGAGTTCAATCCGCTGCTGACTCTGCGCTACTCCGCCACCCACAAGTCGGACAGCATCTACAACATGGTCTACCGGCTGGACGCGATGGAAGCGTACAACAAGCGTCTGGTGAAAAAGATCGCCGTCAAGGGCATCACCGAGTCCGGCAGCACGGCGACGGAGGGATATGTCTACTTAGAGGGTATCAACCTTTCCAAAGCTGATCCCACGGCGACCTTGCAGTTTGACTTCAAGGGCGCGACGGGCATCCGCAAAAAGACGATGAAGGTCGGTATCGGTTTTAACCTCTACGACAATTCCGGCGGTCTGGATGAGTATCAGAATAGCTTCGTGGTCAAGTTCATCGACGGACGAGACAACTCAGTGGAGTTTTTGAACGGCATAAAGCTTTATGCCGGGGATGTGATCGGCAAGATCAGCGAAGACCAGCTTCGCCGCATCCAGATCCGCGAGACCATCCTCTCGCACATTGAGCGGGAGCGTCAGCTTTTTCATAAGGGCATCAAGGTGCTGAGCCTGTTCTTCATCGACGAAGTGGCGAAGTATAAACAGTACGATGAAGCGGGCAGCCCCTACAACGGCATCTATGCCGATATGTTTGAAGAGGAATATGAGGACATTGTTTCTGCCATGCAGCGAGAGTTCGGGGATGAGGATTACATCCGGTATCTTGACGCCATCTCCGCCCATGAGACTCACGCGGGGTATTTCTCCATCGACAAAAAAGGCAAGATGACCGACAGCAAGCTCAGCGACAAGAAGGAGAAGATTTCCGACGATATTGACGCTTATGACCTCATCATGAAGAACAAGGAGTTGCTGCTGGACAGGGATCCGAAGCGTTCGCCGGTACGGTTTATTTTCTCCCACTCGGCGCTGCGCGAAGGCTGGGATAATCCGAATGTGTTCCAGATCTGTACGCTGAAACAGAGCAGCAGTGAGGTCCGCAAGCGGCAGGAAGTGGGACGCGGCCTGCGTCTGTGCGTCAATCAGGACGGCGAGCGCATGGATGCCAATGTTTTGGGGAATGACGTCCATGCAGTCAATGTGCTGACAGTCATCGCCAGCGAGAGCTATGACAGCTTTGCCAAGGGCTTGCAAACCGAGCTTGCGGATGCAGTGGCCGGTCGCCCTGTGGCTGTCACCGCAGACCTCTTCAAAGGTAAGGTGCTTGTGGATGCAAGCGGCAACGAACAGGTTGTGGACGGCGAGCTGGCTCAGGCAATCCATTATGACCTCATCGTCAACGGATATATTGACCGCAAGGGTGCATTGACTGACAAATACTACGCTGACAAAGCAAATGGCCAGATCAAGGTTGCCGAGGAAGTGGCGGACTGCCGCGACGCTGTGTTGGACATCCTTGATTCTGTCTACGACAGCCGAGTGATGCAGCCTGAAAACGCCCGGGATAAGAATGTGGAGCTGCAAGTCGATCCTGAAAAGCTGGCGATGCCGGAGTTCAAGGCTTTGTGGCAGCGGATCAGCCCCAAATCGGTGTATGTGGTAGATTTCGACACCGACGAGCTTGTACAGAAGGCGATTGATGCCCTCAACCGGAACCTCCGGGTATCCAAGGTGTTTTTCAAAGTGGAAACCGGCGCAATGAACGAGATAGGATCCTATGATGATTTAATGAAAGGACTCTCGTTTGTACGAGAAGAATCAGCAGTTTACAGTGCCAACAGAAAAAATAAAACGAATCATGCAGTAAGGTATGATCTTGTGGGTAAGCTGGTTGGTGAAACTGGACTTACGAGGAAAGCCATTGTGGAGATCCTCACTGGCATTGAAAAGGTCGTATTTGATCAATTCAAGGACAATCCCGAAGAGTTTATCATCAAGGCGGCAGGGTTGATCAATGATGAAAAGGCAACGGCAATTATTCAGCATATCACCTACAATATGCTGGAAGAGCGCTACGACACAGATATTTTCACCGAGCCGGCTATCAAAGGCAAGCTGGGTGTGAATGCCATGAAAGCGCAGCGGCATTTGTACGACCATATTGTCTATGATTCCACAAATGAGCGGGATTTTGCCTCCAAGCTGGACACGAACACGGATGTCGCCGTCTATGTGAAGCTGCCGGACAGTTTCTACATTTCGACGCCGGTTGGGCATTACAATCCGGATTGGGCAATCGCCTTTTACGAGGGAACTGTGAAACATATCTATTTCGTTGCGGAGACGAAAGGCTCCATGTCCTCTATGCAGCTCAGACAGATTGAAGAATCCAAGATCCACTGCGCCAAAGCGCACTTCAAGGCCATTAGAGGAGACAATGTTGTGTACGATGTAGTGGATAGCTATGAGACGTTATTGAATAAAGTGATGAAATAAAAAAGAGCCTCAGCCGGCAGCCAGAAAGTCATCGGCTGAGGCTCTTACCATTCAATATGGAAGCAAAGGAGTATGGTCTTCGCGAGCCGGAACTGATTGATATGGGCAGTGATTTCCGCATTAACCTCTATCGAAAGAAGGCTGCCATTGATCGGAATGGTGTCATCGATCCGAGAAAACAAGATACTAATGATACCAAAACTGATACTAATGATACCAAAATGAACCAAAATGAAGAAGTTATTTTAAGTATTCTACAAAAAAATCCGAAAGCAACACAAAAAGAGCTTTGTAAAGAATTAGAAGTTTCCATTGCTACTGTAAAAAGGCTTACATATATCCTTCAAAAAAGTGGAAGATTATATCGTGAAGGTTCTCGAAGAAATGGCTCGTGGATCGTTGTGAATTCAAAGAAGTAAAGCGGCATAGCGGCAAAGTCTGTTTTTGCAGCCTGACAACCATTTGAAAGGCCCGCCTCCCCGCAAGGAACCAGTTGCCATTCTCCCGCCAAGAGGGTATACTACTAAATATGTGCGGCACAGCAGAGCCAGAGGACAGAGTGTCTGCAAGGCCGTCTGTACTGTTACGAAAAATGAACGAACACAGGGAGGAATACCATGCCGGTTTTTGATTTTACAGGCTCGCCGGAGGGCGTAAGGGAGCCGGAATGCACCTATGAGATTTTCTACTCCAGCGGGGAGACAGCCAGCCCGGAGCATCCGATTCTGATTCTCGACAATAAGGGCGGCGCCCTGGAGCACCACGCGGAGGGAACCTTTGAGGATCCGGGCCGGAGGACGGCCTTTTCGTGGAAGCGGGGAAGGGAGAGCGTGAGCGCGGATATTTTACGCATTGACGCCCGGTTTGTAAGCCTTTTAAAATGGCTGGGGGAGAACCGAATAAGCGTGCGCCTGTCCGGGGAGAACCGGGCGGAGGGGTACGCGGTGTACAGGATCCGGGAGACGGCCCTGGGAGGGGGAGGCAAGCTCTCCGCGTCGGACGGCTTTCTCCAGTTCATGATCGAGCGCCTTTTGGCCAGCGAGGCCCCCTCCCGGGAGATGCCCGACGAGGAGGAGGCGGAGAGCGGGGACAGCTTAAAGCTCACCAGCATCCAGAGCATCACGGACTTTATCAACTGCGCGGGCCGGACCCTGCCGGAGAACATCCGTCTCTGGGCCAGAAGGAATCTGGCGGTAGCCCACTCCCACGAGGTATCCCAGGAGGAGCGGCGCCACGCCCAGCGGGCCCTGTCCATCATGCTCAACATCCGGTGGAAGGGGAGCTATTTTCCGCCCATTGACCCAAAGGAGGCCAGGCGGATCCTGGACGAGGAGCTCTACGGGATGGAGCGGGTGAAGCAGCGGATCATTGAGACCATCATCCAGATCAACCGGACCCACACCCTTCCGGCTTACGGGCTTCTCCTCATCGGGCCTGCGGGAACGGGCAAATCCCAGATCGCCTACGCGGTGGCTCGGATCCTGAAGCTGCCCTGGACCACCCTGGACATGAGCTCCATCAATGATCCGGAGCAGCTCACGGGGAGCTCTCGGATCTATGCCAATGCCAAGCCGGGTATTATTATGGAAGCTTTCTCTGTGGCCGGGGAGTCCAACCTGGTATTTATCATCAATGAGCTGGACAAGGCGGCTGCGGGAAAGGGAAATGGGAACCCCGCCGACGTGCTGCTGACCCTGCTTGACAATCTGGGCTTTACGGACAACTATATGGAGTGCATGATCCCCACCGGGGGCGTGTACCCCATCGCCACGGCCAATGACAAGAGCCAGATCAGCGCGCCCCTTATGTCCCGCTTTGCGGTGATCGAGATTCCGGACTATACGCCGGAGGAGAAGAAGATTATCTTCTCCCGCTACGCCCTTCCCAAGGTGCTGCGGCGCATCGGCCTGCGTCCGGAGGAGTGCGTCCTCACGGAGGAGGGGCTTAAGGCGGTCATCGATCTGCACCGGGACACCAGCGGGATCCGGGATCTGGAGCAGGCTGCGGAGCACATCGCCGCCAATGCCCTGTACCAGATTGAGGTGGACCATGTAAAATCTGTGGCCTTTGACGGGCAGATGGTCCGGGAGCTTCTGGGGCAGAGAGGAGAGTGAAGACATGAATGCGGGCTATGATTTGAGCTTTGTCAATCTGGGCATCACCATTGAGCATCTAAGAAACAGCATATATGTCTTTGGGTTCCGCATCGCCTTCTATGGCATTATTATCGGGATCGGCATGCTGGCCGGCATCGGGATGGCCTGCTCGGACGCCAAGCGCCGGGGCCAGGATCCGGACATGTATCTGGATTTTGCCCTGTACGCCATTATATTTTCCATCATAGGGGCCAGGCTCTACTATGTAATCTTTGAGTGGGACATGTACAAAAATGATCTCCTGCAGATTTTTAACCTGCGGGCCGGAGGCCTGGCCATCTACGGGGGCGTAATCGGAGCGGTGCTCACCCTCATCGTGTACACCCGGATAAAAAAGGTTTCTTTCTTCTCCATGGCGGACAGCGGGGCGCTGGGCCTCATCACCGGGCAGATCATTGGCCGGTGGGGAAATTTCTTCAACTGTGAGGCCTTCGGCGGGTTTACGGACAATCTTCTGGCCATGCGCATCAAGATGAGCCTGGTGAACCCCTCCATGATCTCCCAGGAGCTCATGGACAAGCAGATTGTGGAAAATGGGACGGCCTACATCCAGGTCCACCCCACCTTCCTCTACGAGTCCCTGTGGAACCTGGGGGTTCTGGCGTTTATGCTCTGGTATAGGAAGCGCAAGCATTTTGAGGGGGAAATGCTGTGGGTGTATTTTCTGGGCTATGGCCTGGGAAGGCTGTGGATCGAGGGGCTGCGCACGGATCAGCTGAAGCTTCCGGGCACGCCCCTGGCAGTGTCCCAGCTCCTGTCAGCGGTGCTGGTGCTGGCGGCGGCAGGGGTGATCATATGGCGGCGCCGAAAAGCTGCTGCCTGTATGTAGTGCCCTGAAAAATTGAACAGCCATATATATTGTAGACAGTCTCGAAATCCATCGGGACTGTCTTTTTTTAGCAAAAAAATGGAGAGAAGTGCCAATTTTTTTTTC
>CALWMT010000338.1 GCA_944382045.1 uncultured Enterocloster sp.
CCGCTTTTACCAGGACAGCTTTATCGAGCACATTGACTTTGACTTTTTGGAGATACAGGTGATTGAGGAGTGATCTGTCTCGAACGCCGTCCTGAATGGCTGCCTTTTATTATTTCCACGTCTTTAAATAACGCTTTAAAAGGAACGCGCAGGCTTTTTGCCCTTCCGTTTTTTGCCTTTACCTCCACAGGCAGCAGCTCTCCGGCAGTCCGCACAAAGAAATCTTCTTCCAGCGTTGAGTCCTCCCGCTTGTAATAATAGAGGGAACATCCGCTCTTTACAAGGGCCTCTCCAACCATATTTTCATAGAGCGCCCCCTTATAGACTCCCAGATTTCTGTTTGCCCGCAAGTCCTCCTGCGCCTCCTCATCCAGCATGGCAACCAGAAGGCCGCTGTCTGCAAACCATTCAATACACCCCCGGTAATCTTTAAACCGGGCACCCGGCGCGGCCTTGGTAATTTGAAATTTCTTATTGTCTTTGGCCAGCTGGCTGGGAATCTGATTAAATACATTGAGGATACGGGTCTGATCCATTCCCTGGGCATATTTGCGAACGTCCTCCTTATAATCCCCTATAAGCTGACGCTGCATTTCGAGGGATCCCTTAAACGTCCCTCTCTCAATGTACCTGCGCACAACTGCGGGCATTCCCCCCAAAATACAGTAGTCCATAAAGAGTGTGCTGCACACACTGCGCTGCACATCTCCAAAAGGCTCTATATTTTTCATGTGATCCAGCATAGCCTGGATAAATTCATCCCCATATCCTTTTGCCCAGAGGAATTCCTCAAAGTCCATGGAGGCCATCTCATAGTCCATTTTATAGCCTACGCTGTTGCTCTCAATCTGCCTGTAATTGATTCCCAGCATAGATCCGCTGCAGATCACATCAAATCTTCCGTCAATGGAAAAAAACTTCAGCGCTGTGGAAATATCCGGAAAATCCTGCATTTCATCAAAGAACAGCAGCGTCTTACCCGGAATAAAACGTTTTGATGGGTCAAGCATGGAAATGTTTTTAATAATTTCTGCCGCCCTATACCCATCTGCCGTAATCATTTTATATTTCGGCTCTTCCACAAAATTTATTTCTATAATGCTCTCATAATTCTTTTCCGCAAAATGCCGGATGGACGCCGTCTTACCCACCTGCCTTGGGCCCGTATATGACAAATCAAGAGAAAATACAACGTGTTTCCAAAAAATGAGGGAACTTTTCCATGTATATTACAAAAAAAACGAGGGAATAATCACACATTCATCGCAAAAAATGGGGGGATCTGCTCTCATGTCCTGCCATGTCTTCTCCAGAACGCTCACAGCGGCAGAAAGAAAGTTAAGCTATTTGGAAACAGTAAACATAACGGAGAACTTTGTGCTTCAGACTTTGATTACACAGTTTGAGGTGACTCCCCGGTACTGGATGCAGACGAATCCTCCTTATGAGATGGATTTCCTGATTCAGCGTGAAAATGATATTTTACCTGTGGAGGTCAAGTCCGACGCCAACACCACCAGCAGGAGCCTCAAGAAATTTAAAGAGCTATTCCCGGATCAGGTTAAGCTCCGTATCCGGTTCTCACTGGATAATCTGAAGCTGGATGATGCTATGCTGAATATCCCGCTGTTTATGGCAGATCAGAGCAATCGGCTGATTGGCCTGGCACTGAAACAGCGGATACTGCAGTAAAAAGAAGGAGACAATCCCGCAAGAGATTCAGGATTAAAAACCCGAATTCTGCTGGATTGTCTCCTTTTCGCATATCAGAGGTTAAGACACCCCTCCAAAAAAGGCGGCTGCCTACATAATCCGCACATTCTTCAGCGCCCCAGTCTTGGAAAACTGGGTCCACTCGCACACATTTACCGCGTGGTCCCCGATGCGCTCCAGATACTTGGCGATCATCAGAAGGTCAATGCCCTGATCCGCCTGACTCGGGGAGGTCTTTAAGAGCTCAATAACGTCAGCCTTCACCTGGTTGAACAGGCTGTCCACCTCGTCGTCCCTCTTGATGATCTCCATGGCTGCGTCCAGATCCTGGGCGATGAAGGCCTCGATGGCGTCATGGACCATCTTCTGTGCTGCGGACGCCATGGCGGGCAGATGCTTTACAATGTGGTAGGCATGCTCCACCTTGATGCGCAGGATCAGCTCCGCGATGTCGGAGGCGTGATCCCCGATGCGCTCCAGATCCGTCACCACCTTGAGGGCGGTGGATACCTGGCGCAGATCGCAGGCCACGGGCTGCTGGCGCAGGATCAGGGACAGGCACCGGGACTCCACGGCCCGCTCCATGTCGTTCACTGTGCGGTCGCCCTTTATGATCTCCTCCGCCTTCTCATGGTTCTGATCCTCAAAGGCCACAAAGGTCTGCTCGATGGCGTTCTCCACCATGCGGCCCATTTCCTTTAAATCCTGATTCAGCTTTTCAAGCTCCAGCTCATATGTCACTCGTACACTCATTTTCCCTCTCCCAATCCATCAGCCGAAGCGGCCGGTAATATAATCCTCAGTCCTCTTGTCCTTTGGCATGGTAAACAGCTCATCCGTGGGCGCATACTCCACAACCTCCCCCACCAGGAAGAAGGCGGTGTAATCCGCGATACGGGTGGCCTGCTGCATATTGTGGGTCACGAT
>CALWMT010000339.1 GCA_944382045.1 uncultured Enterocloster sp.
ACCTACACCCTTAGCAGGGGCGCCTCTTCGGCCTCTTGAGTATTTCTCCGAATTGGTATTTTCCATATGACTGCGTCCTAAAGCATGTCTGTCCTGAGACGCATTCAACATTATACTAAAAGGAATTTAGCTTGTCAAGGCATTTTCGCGCAGATTTTTATTAATTTCTTCCTGAATTCTATCATGCACAAGATGTGCGATTTCCGTTGTATTCATACCTATATATTGATCCGGATAAATAGGCTCCATGTAATGTATTTCTACATTTTCCCTCTTTAAGGAATTGATGTCAAAGGGCCGGAAGGAGTTGATGAGGGCCACGGGCACGATGGGGCACTTGGCCTTTGTCGCCGCCTTGAAGGTTCCGCTCTTAAATTCCAGGATCTGGTTTTCCTTCCTGCTCCTGTGTCCCTCGGCGAAGATAACGAAATTTTCCCCGCCCTTCACTCTCTTTGCAACCTCGAGAATTACCTTTGCCTGATCCTTCATATCATTCCGGTCCATGGAGAGGCTGCGGGTAGCTCCCAGAACCTGTTTTACCAGGATCCAATTTGCAGCCTCCTTTTTTATCACCACCGAGATGGGATTGGGGCAGGTGGAATATAAAGCCAGCATATCAAATAATCCCTGATGATTGGGAAATAGGATAAACCCATTCTCCTTTGGTATATTCTCCTGCCCCCGAACTTTCACGGTCACCCGGCCCCACTTGATAATTCTCTTTACCATCCCTGCAATGTAGTCATACCGCTCCTGTACCGTGTGGCTGTCGTCCTCCCTGGCCATCCGCGCAATGGTTGTCAGCCAGATGGGAGCGTAGAACAGGTTCATGATGACCATATAAACAATTCGTTTCATACATTATCCGCCGTATCTTCTGAATCCGATTCACTGTCTTCCTCATAGTGTTCCTCATCATAAACATTGCTGTCCTTGGTGACGCTCTCCCGCACCTTGGCGATGCTTGCCACCTTGATATCAGAATTTTGTTAAATGCTCATGAGCTTCACGCCGGATGTATTTCTCCCAATGATGGAAATGTCATCCACAGACATGCGGATAATAATTCCCTCTGTGGTGATCAGCATGATCTCCCTGCCGTCATTTACCAGCTTGGCCCCAATCAAGGCGCCTGTCTTCTCTGTAATCTTATAGCAGAGCACGCCCTTGCCGCCCCGGTTCTGGGCATTGAATTCGCTGGTCAGGGTTCTCTTGCCCATGCCGTTCTCGGATACCACAAGAAGAGTATCTCCCTGATCCTCCTTCTGCATGCCAATGACCTCGTCGTCCTCATCAAAGCGCATGCCGATCACGCCCATGGATACGCGCCCGGTCACGCGCACGTCCGTCTCGTGGAAGCGGATGCACATGCCCTTTCTTGTCACAAGGAAAATGTCCTGGGTATCATCCGTGGCCTTTACCTCGATGAGCTCGTCCCCATCCTTTAATACAATGGCCTGGAGGCCGTTCTTGCGCACGTGCTCGTACTCCACCATGGGGGTCTTCTTTACCATGCCCTGCTTGGTGGCCATGAACAGGTAATTATCATTGTTAAATTCCCGCATGGGGATGATGGCCGTGATCTTCTCCTCCGGCTGGAGCTGCAGGAGATTGATGATGGCCGTGCCCCTGGCCGTACGTCCCGCCTCCGGAATCTCATAGGCCTTCAGGCGGTAGACCCGTCCCTGGTTGGTAAAGAACATCATGTGGTGATGGTTGGTGGTCATGAGGAGATCTTCAATATAATCATCCTCAATGGTCTGCATGCCCTTGATGCCCTTGCCGCCCCGGTTCTGGCTCTTGAAATTGTCCACATCCATACGCTTGATGTAGCCCAAGTGGGTCATGGCGATGACCGTGTCCTCATCCGGGATCAGATCCTCCATGCACATATCATCGTCGTACCCGATGGAGGTACGGCGGTCGTCCCCGTATTTGTCGGCGATGATCTGAATTTCTTCTTTTATCACAGTGAGAAGCTTCTTCTCATCCGCAAGGATTGCCTTTAACTCCTCGATCTTTGCCAAAAGCTCCTTGTACTCGCTCTCTAACTTCTCCCGCTCCAAACCGGTCAGCGTGCGCAGGCGCATGTCCACAATGGCCTGAGCCTGTGCATCGGAGAGGCCGAAGCGATCCATCAGCTGATTTTTTGCCTCCGCCACATTGGCTGATCCGCGGATAATGCGGATTACCTCGTCGATATGATCCAGGGCGATGAGCAGTCCCTGCAAAATATGCGCCCGCTCCTCCGCCTTGTTGAGATCATACCGGGTTCTCCGGCGCACCACATCCTCCTGGTGGGCCAGATATACGTCTAACATCTGGTGGAGATTTAATATTTTGGGCTGATTATTGACCAGGGCAAGCATGATAACTCCAAAGGTATCCTGGAGCTGGGTGTGCTTTAGGAGCTGATTTAACACCACATTGGCATTGACATCCCGGCGCAGCTCTATGTTGATGCGCATGCCCTCCCGGTTGGACTCATCGCCGATGTAAGTGATGCCGTCAACCTTTTTCTCCTTCACAAGATCCGCGATTTTTTCTATGAGACGGGCCTTGTTGACCATGTAAGGCAGCTCTGTGACAATAATCCGGGACTTGCCGTTGGGCATGGTCTCAATGTTGGTCACCGCCCGCACCTTTATCTTGGCCCGGCCCGTGCGGTAGGCCTCCTCAATGCCCCTCTTTCCCAGGATCGTGGCCCCTGTGGGGAAATCCGGCCCCTTTACGATCTCCATGATCTCCTCCAGGGAGGTATCCCTGTCCTCCTTTACCCGGTTGTCGATCATGCGGACAACCGCGCCGATCACCTCCCGCAGGTTGTGGGGCGGAATATTGGTGGCCATGCCCACGGCGATTCCCGAGGTTCCGTTTACCAGAAGGTTGGGGAAGCGGGAGGGGAGCACCACCGGCTCCTTCTCCGTGTCGTCAAAGTTCGGGATAAAATCAACTGTGTCCTTATTGATATCCGCCAGCATCTCCATGGAAATCCGGCTTAAGCGCGCCTCTGTATACCGCATGGCCGCGGCCCCGTCCCCGTCCACGGAGCCAAAGTTCCCGTGGCCGTCCACCAGGGGATAGCGGGTGGACCAGTCCTGGGCCATATTTACCAGCGCACCATAGATGGAGCTGTCTCCATGGGGATGGTATTTACCCATGGTATCACCCACGATACGGGCACATTTTCTGTGAGGCTTGTCCGGACCGTTGTTCAGCTCTATCATGGAGTACAGCACGCGCCGCTGCACGGGCTTTAATCCGTCCCTGGCGTCCGGAAGGGCCCTGGCGCTGATTACGCTCATGGCGTAGTCGATGTAGGACTGCTCCATGGTCTTTTTGAGGTCCACGTCATGAACCTTGTCAAATACATTTGGTTCCATTCTATTTTCTCCTTTAGATATCTAAGTTCTTTACCTTCTTTGCGTTGGCCTCAATAAATTCACGCCGCGGCTCCACCTGATCTCCCATGAGGGTGGTAAAGGTGAGATCCACCTCGGAGGTCGTCTCCTCATCCATGGTGACCCGAAGGAGGATTCTCCGCTCCGGATCCATGGTGGTCTCCCAGAGCTGCTCCGCGTCCATCTCCCCAAGTCCCTTGTAGCGCTGAATTTTATTGCTGCTGTCCCTGCCGATATCCGCAAGGAGGGCGTTTAGCTCGTCGTCGCTGTAGGCGTACCATACCCGCTTGTTTTTCTCAATCTTGTAAAGAGGCGGCTGCGCCAGATAGACGTACCCCTGCTTGATCAGCTCCGGCATAAAGCGGTAAATAAAGGTGAGCAGGAGCGTGCTGATATGGGCTCCGTCCACGTCCGCATCCGTCATAATGATGATCTTGTGGTAGCGCAGCTTTGTGATATCAAAGTCGTCGTGGATGCCGGTTCCAAAGGCGGTTATCATGGCTTTGATCTCCGCATTTCCGTAAACCTTGTCCATCCGCGCCTTCTCCACGTTCAGAATCTTTCCCCGGAGGGGAAGAATGGCCTGGGTGGCGCGGGAGCGGGCAGTCTTTGCGGATCCTCCGGCGGAGTCTCCCTCCACAATATAGATCTCACAGTTTTCCGGATTCTTGTCCGAGCAGTCCGCAAGCTTTCCGGGAAGAGCCATGCCGTCAAGGGCGGATTTGCGGCGGGTCAGATCTCTGGCCTTTCTGGCCGCTGCGCGGGCACGCTGAGCCAGAATGGACTTCTCGCACATGGCCTTGGCCACCGCAGGATTCTGCTCCAGGAAATAGGTGAGCTGCTCGCTCACAATATTGTCAACCGCAGTGCGGGCCTCGCTGTTGCCCAGCTTCTGCTTGGTCTGGCCCTCAAACTGGGGCTCGCTGATCTTTACGCTGATAATGGCGGTAAGGCCCTCCCGTATGTCCTCGCCGGAAAGACTGTCGTCGTTCTCCTTTATGAGCTTATTTTTTCTGGCATAGTCATTAAAGGTTTTTGTGAGGGCATTTTTAAATCCGGTCAGATGGGTTCCGCCCTCCGGGGTATTGATATTATTTACAAAGGTGTAGATGTTCTCCGTGTAGGAATCGTTGTGCTGCATGGAGACCTCCACATAAACCCCCTCCCTAGTTCCCTCGCAGTAGATAATCTGATCGTAGAGAGGCTCCTTGCCACGGTTTAGGTAGGTGACAAATTCTTTGATTCCCCCCTCGTAGTGGAAGGTCTTTTCCCTTTTCTCCTCCCGGATATCCCGCAGGGTAATCTTCAGGTTTTTGGTGAGGAAGGCTGTCTCCCGCAGGCGGACCTTTAAGGTGTCGTAGTCGAATACGGTCTCCTCAAAAATCTCCTTATCCGGGAGAAAAGTAACGGTGGTTCCATGCTCCGCAGGGCTGCATTTTCCCACGATTTTTAGGGGATAGCAGACCTTTCCCCTCTCATAGCGCTGCTCGTATATATTTCCATCCTTGTAGACCTTTACCTCCAGCCACTCGGAGAGGGCGTTCACAACGGAGGCTCCCACCCCGTGAAGGCCGCCGGACACCTTGTATCCGCCGTTTCCAAACTTACCGCCTGCGTGCAGGATGGTAAATACAACCTCCACTGCGGGAAGACCTGCTTTTTTCTGAATATCTACGGGAATTCCCCGCCCATCGTCCACCACTGTGATGGAATTGTCCGGATTGATCGTGACCTCTATGGAATCGCAATATCCGGCCAAGGCTTCATCTACCGAATTGTCCACGATCTCATATACCAGATGATGGAGTCCACGGGCCGATGTGCTGCCGATATACATGCCAGGCCGCTTTCTCACGGCCTCAAGCCCTTCCAATATCTGAATTTGATCTGCTCCGTACTGTTCTCCCATATTCTATAATCATCCTTTCATTCATTCTCGCATTTCACCGTATGTTCCGCTGCCTTAAAGATCCGGTCAATGGGAAATCGATTATTTACAAACTCATCCAGGCCCGTACAGGTGATTATGGTCTGTATGTGCCGGATGGCTGACAAAAGCTGGTTCTGCCGGTGTCCGTCAAGCTCTGAGAGCACGTCGTCCAGAAGAAGAACCGGGTTGTCCCGGCTGATCTTTTGCATCAGCTCTAACTCCGAGAGCTTCAGGGAGAGGGCAGCGGTCCGCTGCTGTCCCTGTGAGCCAAACCGGCGCACATCCACTCCGCCTATCATGAGATTCATGTCGTCCCTGTGGGGGCCGGAGAGCGTGGTCTTCTGCTTGATGTCCTGGGGCCGGTTTTTCTTAAATGCCTGCTCCAGATCCTCCTCTCTGGTGTCAGGGGCATAGATGAGCTTCATATCCTCCCGGCCTCCGGAGAGATTTCCGTGTATCTCATGGACAATGGCGTCCATCTGAGCTAAAAATGAGCGCCTCTGCTCCATCACCTCCCGGCCGTACCGGATCAGCTGCTCATCCCATATATCCAGGGTATCCTCATACTCCGGATGGAAGGAAAGCTCCTTTAGAAGCTTATTTCTCTGCATCAGAGCCCGGTTGTACTGAACCAGGGAATGGACATAGACCTGGCTTAGCTGGCACAGCTCCATGTCAATAAACCTTCTGCGCTCAGAAGGTCCATTTTTTATCAGATTCAGATCCTCCGGGGAAAAGAACACCACATTGGCCACCCCGAAAAGCTCGCTGGCCCTGCGCAAGGGAATCCCGTTGATGGCGATTCCCTTTGGCTTATTCTTCTTCAGATGCATGTCGATGCGGCAGGGCACATTTCCCCGCCGGATCTGAAGCTTGATATGGGATTCCTCCTGGGAAAAGCGGATTATATCCCTGTCCTTGGAGCCCCTGTGGGATTTGGAGGTGCAGCACAGATAGATGGATTCCAGGACATTTGTTTTTCCCTGGGCATTGTCCCCGTAAAGGATATTGGTCCCCGGGCTTAAGTCAATATGTAGTTCCTCATAGCTGCGGTAATTTTTAAGCTCAATGGACTCGACAATCATGGTTTTTCAATCTTTACCACCTGTCCCCTGTAGGATATAGTGTCCCCGTCCACCAGCTTTTTTCCCCGCTGATAAGCGGTCTCACCATTTACAGAGACAAGTCCCTCCTCTATGGCGTGCTTTGCGTCCGCGCCGCTTTCCGCCAGGCCGGAGGCCTTTAAAGCCTGGCCCAGCTTGATATAGTCATCTCTCAGTTTAATTATTTCCATTATTTTCCTCTCCTAGACAGAAGCCGCGTTGAAATTTACAGGAAGGATCAGATAAATATACTGCTCCTCATCGTCCTTGATAAAGCAGGGGGACTTGGGATTCATCAGGTAAATATGGATTTCCTCATCGTCGATGGCCCTGAGGGCGTCAATGAGGAACTTGGGATTGAACCCGATCATGATGTCCTTCCCTGTCTTGTGTATGAGAATGTCCGCATTCATGGAGCCGAAGCTGGAATTCAGCTTAAGCTGCATGTTTTCATCCTGAATGTTTATGATGAGGGGCTTCTTATCATTTTCACGAATGAGGATGGTGGCCCTCTCTATGGCGTCCAAGAACTCCCTTTTGTTCACTGTCACCTTTGTCTCGTAATCGCTGGAGAGCATCTGGCTGATGCGGAAGTATTCGCCCTCAATCAGCCGGGAGATAACAATGGTGTCATCAAAGGCAAAGAGAATGTGGTTCTGGCTGAAATAGATCAGAACCTCCTTTTCATTGTCGCCGCTTAAGATCTTGCTGACCTCACTTAAGGTCTTTCCAGGAACAATCACCTTGATGCTCTCATAGCAGTCCTTGAGGGTCACATTGCGGATGGAAATGCGGTGTCCGTCCAGGGATACCACCTTTAGCTGGTTCTCATTTACCTCAAAGAGCTCTCCAGCCATCATCTTGTTGCTGTCATTGGGCGAGATGGAGAAGATGGTCTGCTGGATCACCTCTTTCAGGGTAAACTGGGAGAGGCAGATGTATTTGTCCTTTTCAATGTAGGGGAGATAGGAGAATTCCTCTCCGTCCCTGCCCTGGATATTGAAGGTAGAATTTTCACAGCTGATAATTGTATTGAAATTCTGGTCGGATTCAATGGTGATGGAGGCGTTCTGGCTGGAGAGACGGCGGGTGATCTCGGAAAAGAGCTTGGCATCCAGGGCGATCTTGCCGTGCTCTAGGATCTCTCCCTCCACCTTGGTCTCGATTCCCAGCTCCATATCATTGCCTGTCAGCTTGATCTCCCCTGTGCTGGCGTCGATCAGAATACACTCCAGGATAGACATGGTGGTTTTGGAGGGAACCGCCTTCATAACGATATTGATGGCGTTTACAATGGCATCTTTTTGAAATTTCAGCTTCATAATTGTTGATAACTTCCTTTCTGAACGGATGTCCCGGCGGACCGCGTATTTTGCGATAGATAATAGTTAATGTTCGTAGAAAACGTAGTAGGGGATGTGGGTTTGTGCAAAACCTTAAAATCCCCTAAAAAACAAGTGAAAATCCCTGTGGAGCAGTCTGTGGAAATCCTCCACAAGCAATCTGAAAAATCTGAGAATTATCCACAGGGAGTTAAAAGCCATTCACAGGTCAAAATGGAAATGATAGTTGTCAACAGCCTGTCCACAGGCAATAAACAGCTTATTGTGGATTAATTTTCTTTTTCAGGATCTCGATGGTATTATTAAGCCCCTCGTCCTTCTTTAGGTCTGCGGCTATCTTTTCATAGCCGTGTATGATGGTGGTGTGGTCCCTTCCGCCCAGCACCTTTCCTATGGACTGAAGGGGTATGTCCATCATGCTGCGGCAGAGATACATGGTGATCTGCCGGGGATAGACGATATCCTTGCTGCGCCTCTGGGAGGTGATGTCCAGAGGGGTGAGGCCAAAGTGGTCAGCCACTATCTGGAGAATGAGCTCCGCAGTGATCTCCCGCTGGCTTCCGGGAGATATGATGTCCTTTAAGGCCTCCTCCGCCAGGCTTAAGGTGATGTCGCACTTGTTTAAGCGGGAGAAGGCTACCACCTTGGTGAGGGCGCCCTCCAGCTCCCGGATGTTTGACTTTATGTTGGTGGCGATGTATTTGATGATCTCGTTGTCAATGTTGTAGCCCTCCAGCTCCTCCTTTTTGCGGAGGATAGCCATACGGGTTTCGTAGTCCGGAGATTGGATATCCACGGTCAGACCCCACTCGAAGCGGGAGCGCAGCCGCTCCTCCAGTGTCTCGATCTCCTTGGGAGGCTTATCGGAGGATATGATGATCTGCTTCTTTGACTCATAGAGGGTGTTGAAGGTATGGAAAAATTCCTCCTGGGTACTCTCTTTTCCTATGATAAACTGGATATCGTCGATGAGAAGCACGTCGTTGTTGCGGTACTTTTCCCTGAATTCCGTGGTGGTAATATTGTTCTTGTTCCGGATGGCGTCGATCAGCTCATTGGTAAAGGTCTCCGAGGTGACATAGAGGATCTTTGCCTTGGGATCATTTTTCAATATAAAATGGGCAATGGCATGCATAAGGTGGGTCTTCCCAAGTCCCACCCCTCCGTATATGAAAAGAGGATTGTAGATCTCTCCCGGGGATTCCGCAACAGCCAGGGCTGCGGCATGGGCCAGGTTGTTGTTGGATCCCACCACAAAGGAGTCAAAGGTGTACTTTGGATTCAGGTTGGCGCTCTGAATGGCATCCGGGCTCACCGCCGCCTTGGTCTTTGTGATGAGCTGAGGGCCCTTGGGCTCTGTCTCCGCCACCTGCTCCTTCACCTTGAACTGGATCTCGCATTCTCTCCCTATAAACTCGGATATCGTCACCTTGAGAATCAGACCGTATTTTTTATTTACAAATTTGAGAAAGGTCTGCTCTGGAACGATGACGGTTACCGTGTTATTGTCAAAGGAGTAGGGCACGAGGGGCTCCAGCCAGGTGTGGTAGGATATATCGGATATATCATGCTCCTCTTTTAATATTAGAAGTATTTTCTGCCAGTTTTCTTTTATTTTCTCGATCATTTTGTATCTCCTGCAAAATCTTGCTTCGGGATATGGTTTATCCCAAACAGTTACATCTATTTTATACTAAGCACGGTTTTTTTTCAATGATAATTGTGGATAACTTTGTATATTGGCGGTGGATAGGCTGTGGGAGAGGTGTGGATGGCAGGGTTTTCCACATTTTTGTGGAAAAATAAGGTACAGGTTGTTCACAGCCGGATAATAGAGATAAAAACAAGATATTTTCAGATGATATGTGGAGAAAAAGAAGGTTTATACATACTTATCCACAAGTTATCAACATTTTGTGGATAACATTATGTAAATCTGTGGACAGAATGGATTGACGGGTATCCTGTTTTTACCTATAATCTTCTTGTAAGGATTGCATTGTATCTATAAATAGAACAGTAGCAAGGAGGAAAAAATGAATACTAGAACAAAAGACACGCGTTGGCTTGCAAGTGTCGCACTTATGATGGCTGTGGTCATTCTTTTGGCAAATACGCCTCTGGGGATGATTCAGCTGCCGGTGATCAAGGCGACAACTGTGCATATTCCTGTGATTCTGGGAGCAGTGCTTTTGGGTCCCTTGGCGGGGAGCATCCTGGGCGGAACCTTTGGAATCTGCTCTATGATCAGCAACACCATGGCACCAACCCTTTTATCCTTTGCCTTTTCCCCGTTTATGAGCATGACGGGCATATTGGGGATGCTTAAGGCTGTGTGGATTTCCGTGGGATGCAGGATTCTCATAGGGACCGCATCGGGCTGGCTGTGGATTTTTCTAAAAAAAATCAGGGTGGCTCCCGTGATTGCCCTTCCTGTCACCGGCTTTTTTGGAGCCATGGTGAATACGGGATTGGTGATGGGCAGTATTTATAAGCTATTTGCCCAGGAATATGCCCAGGCACAGAATGTGGCGGTGGATGCGGTTTGGGGGCTGATTATGGCTACGGTTACAGCCTCGGGGATTCCGGAAGCCGTTGTATCTGCTGTTTTGGTAGGATTTATTGGAAAAGTATTGTTAAAATATGCTTGACGAAGCTTGATTTCTTCTATATAATTAGGAAGATGTTTAACTATAACTAGTCTAAATGTGTGTTTTCACATTGCCAGATACTATTTGATGGGAGGTGCCGGATCATGAAGATGACATTTCAGCCGAAGAAGAGACAGCGGGCGAAGGTTCATGGCTTCAGAGCGAGAATGAAGACCGCAGGCGGAAGAAAAGTTCTTGCTGCCAGAAGAGCTAAGGGTAGAGCAAAGTTAACTGCTTAAGTTGAGAACATGGGCCACAGCAATATGTGGCCCTTTCTTGACTGTAAACGGGTAAAATAAGAGGAGTTTCGCATGAAACGATTTCCATCTCTTAAAAGCAACAGGGAGTTCCAATATGTTTATAAAAATGGAGCCTCTTACGGGAACCGTCTGCTGGTTATGTATGTGGTAAAAAGCGGGGAGGACAAGAACCGCATCGGCATTTCGGTCAGCAAAAAGGTGGGGAATAGTGTTGTGCGCCACCATATGACGAGAATATTAAGGGAAATTTTCCGTTTAAATAATGATAAAATTCAGACTGGGTTAAACATCGTAGTCGTGGTTCGAAGGGCTGCGGCGGAATCAGATTACAGACATTTGGAGGGTGCGTATCTGCACCTGTGCGGACTGCATCATATTTTAAGAGAATCGAAGTGAAGTGATTATGGCAAAGCTGCTTATTTACCTTATCAGGGGGTATCAGATTTTTTTGTCTCCCCTGAAGGTGTGGACTCACTGTATTTACACACCTACGTGCTCTCAATACGCCATTGAGGCACTGAAAAAGTATGGTGCTGTTAAAGGTACATGGTTGGCCTGCAAGAGGATTCTTCGGTGTCATCCCTTTGCAGAAGGCGGTTATGATCCAGTTCCGTAGAAAAACACGAAAGTGTGCCGCAGGAGCGGACGCTAAGGAGGTAATGTTTTGGATGGTTTGGTAGTTGGAGCGGTTGTACTCACAAAGACAGGAGGCATTCTGGGCCCAATTGCAGATATTTTGGGCTGGATTATGGACCTCCTGTTTCGTTTTACCAGCTCCTTTGGTATTGAAAATGTAGGTCTCTGCATTATTTTGTTTACGTTAGTTACAAAGGTTTTGATGATTCCTCTGACAATTAAACAGCAGAAATCCTCTAAGCTCATGTCGGTTATGCAGCCGGAGCTTACTGCGATTCAGAAGAAGTATAAGGGCAGAGAGGGAGATCAGAAGGCAGCCATGATGATGAATGCGGAGATGAAGGCTGTCTATGAAAAGTATGGAACATCCATGACAGGCGGATGTCTTCCCCTTCTGATTCAGCTCCCGATTATCTTTGCGCTGTATCGTGTTATTTATAATATACCTGCCTATGTGCAGTCCATCCGCGGATATTATGAGGCGGTTATCAGCAAGCTGCCCAGCGGATATGAGACATCGGAGGCTTTTACTGCTCTGGCACAGGCGCACAACATGGCGGGGGACAAGTTTGATTTGACGAACGTCAATACGGTGATTGACCTTCTCTATAAATTGACAGGCCAGCAGTGGGATTCTCTGGTTGCTGCGTTTTCCGCAGTGGGAGATGCTGTGACGGATACGGGAATCCGGGTTGTGGATGCCATTGAGAATATGCAGACCTTTTTTGGACTGAATATTTCCTATACGCCCTGGCAGGTAATTTCAAACTTTTTCTTCAATAAGGAGGCCACGGGAACAACCCTTATTATGGCGGTTTCCGCCCTGTGCATCCCTCTGTTTGCAGGACTCAGCCAGTGGTACAGCACCAAGCTGATGATGGCAAATCAGTCAAAGCAGACACAGCAGGCACAGGATGACAATCCTGCAGCCAGCATGATGAAGTCCATGAATGTTACAATGCCTCTCATGTCTGTCTTCTTCTGCTTTACCTTTGCTTCCGGTATCGGACTGTACTGGGTGGCGCAGAGTGTATTTACCATCATTCAGCAGGTTGGAATCAATTCCTATCTGAATAAGGTAGATATTGATGATCTGGTTCAGAAGAATGTGGAAAAGGCAAATAAGAAGAGAGCGAAAAAGGGTCTTCCTCCTGCCAAGGTGGGCAATGTAGATGAGATGTTAAAGAAGATGGAGGAGAAGGAAGCAAAGGAAGAGACGGCCAGAATGGCAAAGATTGCAAGGACAAAGGCACAGGTGGAGGAATCTAATAAGTATTATAATGACAACGCCAAGCCGGGAAGTCTTGCAGCTAAGGCAAATATGGTTGCGAAGTACAATGAAAAGCACGAGAAGGGAAATAAAAAATAGGAGGGGTTTTCGATGGAGATGATCACAGTTACTGCCAAGACGGTTGACGAGGCAGTTACAAAGGCACTCATTGAACTGGAGACCACAAGTGATAAGCTGGAATATGAGGTAGTTGACAAGGGAAGCACAGGATTTCTTGGAATTGGAGCAAAGCCGGCTATCATACGCGCAAGGAAGAAGGAGACAGTAACAGACAGGGCTGTAAATTTCCTTTCACAGATATTTGGGGCAATGAACATGGAGGTGTCCATCACAGCAGCCTTCAATGAGGAGGAGCAGGAGCTTTCCCTGAATTTGGAGGGGGAGGATATGGGCATTCTCATTGGAAAAAGAGGACAGACCCTGGATTCTCTCCAGTACCTGGTAAGCCTGATTGTAAATAAGGATACAGATGGATACCTTCGGGTAAAGCTTGATACGGAGAATTACCGGGAGAGAAGAAAGGAAACCCTTGAAACCCTGTCAAAGAATATTGCCTATAAGGTGAAGCGCACCAAGAGGCCGGTTTCCTTAGAGCCTATGAATCCTTATGAGAGACGCATTATCCATGCGGCTCTGCAGAATGATAAGTATGTTACTACTAGAAGTGAGGGGGAGGAGCCCTTCCGCCATGTGGTGATTGCTCTCAAAAAGGAGGCTGTTTCTGAGAGAAAAGGGCGTTATGACAGGAGCCGTGGCGGCCGTGGTGAGAGATCAGGCGGTTATCGCAGAGAAAACCGCAGACAGGATTCTTCTATTTCCGCTGAGTCTGAGGCTCAGGCAGAGCCGAAGCTGGATGGAGAAGAGTAGGCTGCTCATGTAAGCAGGATAGAGAGCGCCGCAGAATTACCGGGATGAAGGTGTAATTTTGCGGTGCTTTTTCAATTTGTAACTGTGCGGTATGGCAGAATTGCTTCTGCCAGGCAGGAAGAGGAGTTTTGCGATGAGAACGGATACCATTGCAGCCATTGCGACTGGCATGAGCAGTGCGGGAATCGGCATTGTGCGCATCAGCGGGAGCCAGGCATTTGAGGTTGCCGACCGTATTTTCAGGGATAAGAGGGAAAGGCCGAGGAGACTCAGCCAGGAGAAGGACCGGCGGGTATATTATGGATATATTTTCGACGGGGATGAAAAGATAGATGAGGTTCTTGTTCTGACCATGCGGGGACCGCACAGCTACACGGCGGAGGATACAGTGGAGATCAACTGCCATGGAGGAATCCTGGTGGTGAGAAAAATTCTGGAGACAGTCATTCGCAATGGAGCCAGGACGGCGGAGCCCGGCGAATTTACAAAGAGAGCCTTTTTGAATGGGAGAATTGATCTGGCACAGGCGGAGGCTGTGGCGGATGTAATACAGGCATCAAATGACTACGCGCTGAAAAGCTCGCTGAGCCAGCTGGGAGGCTCTGTATCAAAAAAGATACGGGAGCTGAGACAAAAAATTTTGTATGAGATTGCATATATTGAATCCGCCCTGGATGACCCGGAGCATATTTCTCTGGACGGATATGGGGAAAGACTGGAGCAGGTCCTGCTTCCCGTGATACATGAGGTTCAAAGGCTTTTGGATTCTTCTGATAATGGACGTGTGATGCGGGAGGGGATAAAGACTGTAATTCTCGGAAAGCCCAATGTAGGAAAGTCTTCTCTTATGAATCTGCTGCTGGGGCAGGAGAGGGCGATTGTCACAGAAATTGCCGGCACGACGAGGGATACACTTGAGGAGCATATGTCTCTGTCCGGCATAAGTCTCCAGGTTGTAGATACTGCGGGAATTCACAGCACGGATGATTTGGTTGAGCGGATCGGCGTTGAGCGGGCTATAAGGGCTGCCCAGGAGGCAGATTTGATTATTTACGTGGCGGATGGATCCCGTCCCTTGGACGAGGAGGATATGAGGATCATTGATTTGATTCAGGAAAAGAAAGCCATTGTCCTTATGAATAAAACGGATCTCCCGCAGGAGGCGGATCTGGCGCTGCTTGAGAGATTATCGGGAAAACGGGTGCTGCTTGTCTCTGCCAAGGAGGAGCAGGGACTTGATGCGCTTGAGCAGGAAATAAAGCAGTTGTTTTATAATGGTGATTTGTCGTTTAATGATCAGGTGTATATTACAAATGTTCGGCACAAGGAGGCATTGGAGCATGCGCTCTCCAGCCTGCTGCTTGTGAAAAACAGCATTGAGCAGGGGATGCCGGAGGATTTTTATTCCATCGATCTCACAGATGCCTATGAGGAGCTGGGGCGCATTATAGGAGAGTCTGTGGGGGATGATGTGGTAAATGAAATATTTTCCCAGTTCTGCATGGGAAAGTAGAATGCATGGAGGATGAGAGAAATGCCATATCTGGAGGAAGCATATGACGTTGTGGTGGTCGGCGCCGGACATGCGGGATGCGAGGCTGCTTTGGCCTGTGCGAGGCTTGGACTGGAAACCATTCTCTTTACAGTCAGCATAGACAGCATTGCGCTGATGCCCTGCAATCCCAATATTGGGGGAAGCTCCAAGGGACATCTCGTTCGTGAGCTTGACGCCTTGGGCGGAGAGATGGGAAAAAATATTGATAAAACATTTATTCAGTCAAAGATGCTCAATCAGTCGAAGGGACCAGCGGTTCATTCGCTGCGGGCGCAGGCAGACAAGCAGGAGTACAGCCGCCAGATGCGCCATACACTGGAGAATACAGAGCATCTCACAATTCGTCAGGGAGAGATAGCAGAAATTCTGGTGGAGGAGGGAATTATACGGGGGGCAAGGACCTGCTCTGGGGCGGTTTACCATGCAAAGGCGGTTATACTTTGTACGGGAACGTATCTGCGGGCCAAGTGTATCTATGGGGAGGTGAGCAGCTATACGGGTCCAAATGGCCTGCAGGCAGCGAACCATCTGACGGATTCGCTGAAGGCAAATGGGATTGAGATGTTCCGGTTTAAGACAGGAACGCCGGCCCGGGTGGACAGGCGGAGCATTGATTTTTCTAAAATGGATGAGCAGAAGGGCGATGAGCGGATTGTTCCCTTTTCTTTTTCCACAGATCCTGAGTCAATTCAGAAGGATCAGGTTTCCTGCTGGCTCACCTATACAAATGAAAAAACACATGCGATAATCCGAGAGAATCTGGATCGTTCGCCCTTGTTTTCCGGTGTGATCGAGGGGACCGGGCCGAGATACTGCCCATCCATTGAAGATAAGGTAGTGAAATTTCCAGATAAGGAGCGGCATCAGATTTTTGTGGAGCCTGAGGGGCTTTACACAAATGAAATGTATCTTGCAGGGATGAGCAGCTCTCTTCCGGAGGATGTTCAATATGCAATGTACCGTACGGTGCCCGGATTGGAGCACGTGAAAATTGTGCGCAATGCGTATGCGATTGAGTATGATTGCATCAATTCCCTTCAATTGAAGGCTACACTTGAGTTTAAGAAAATCCGCGGCCTGTTTTCCGGCGGGCAGTTTAACGGCAGCTCGGGATATGAGGAGGCAGCTGTCCAAGGCTTCATGGCCGGTGTAAACGCTGCCATGCAGATTTTGGGAAGAGAGCCGGTCATCTTAGACCGCTCGCAGGCTTATATAGGAGTTCTCATTGATGATTTGGTGACAAAGGAAAATCATGAGCCCTATCGGATGATGACCTCCAGAGCGGAATACCGCCTTCTTCTCAGACAGGATAATGCGGATCTCAGGCTCAGAAAAATAGGGCATGCCATAGGTCTGGTTTCCGATGATGCCTATGAGGCGCTTCTTAAAAAGGAGCGCTTGATTGCGGAGGAAATTTCCCGCCTGCAGAACACAAATATAGGAGCGGGGGAGGAAACACAGAAACTTTTGGAAAAATATGGAAGTACCCAGCTGAAATCAGGGATATCCCTGGCTGAGCTTATCAAACGGCCGGAGCTGGACTATGAAAGACTTGCACCCCTGGATGCTGGACGTCCCTCACTGCCTCCGGATGTCTGTGAGCAGGTCAATATTGAGATTAAGTATGAGGGGTATATTAAAAGACAGATGCAGCAGGTCATTCAATTTAAAAAGACGGAGGGAAGGCATCTGCCGGAGAATTTTGATTATTCTCAGGTGAAAAGCCTTCGCCTTGAGGCCATACAAAAGCTGAATAAAATTCAGCCTGCAACCATCGGACAGGCATCCCGCATATCTGGGGTGTCACCTGCAGATATCTCTGTTTTGCTTGTTTATTTTGCAAGGGAAAAGCAGGAGAGGAGGGAGGAGCAGTGACAAACACATTTATTGAACAGATGTCAAGAGAGCTGGGAGCTCTCGGAATTTCTTTGACACAGAGGCAGATGGAGCAGTTTTTTGCTTATTATAATTTGCTGGCTGAAAAGAATAAGGTGATGAACCTCACCGCTATCACGGAGGAAGCTCAGGTGGTGACAAAGCATTTTGTTGACAGCCTATCTCTTGTCAAGGCTCTGCATCCCTCCGAATTTTCGACAGTGATTGATGTGGGTACAGGTGCTGGTTTTCCTGGGATACCTATCAAAATTCTTTATCCTGATATACATCTTACGCTTTTGGATTCATTAAATAAGAGAATTCGTTTTTTAGAGGAGGTATGCCAGACCCTGCAGCTGTCCAATGTATGCTGTATACATGGAAGAGCGGAGGATGCCGCCAGGGACAGCAGCCATAGGGAGTCCTATGATCTCTGTGTATCCCGTGCGGTTGCCGGCCTTGCTTCTCTGGCAGAATATTGCATTCCTTTCGTGAAGGAGGGAGGTTATTTTGTAGCTTATAAATCGGCGGAGATAAAGGAGGAGCTGGCGCTGGGAGGAAAGGCTGTTTCCGTGCTTGGCGGCAGGGTGGAGCAGGTAATTGATTTTTGCCTGCCAGATTCAGATTATTCCAGAAGTCTTGTCAAAATCAAAAAAATAAAGCCTTCCCCAAAAAAATATCCGAGGAAGGCTGGGCTTCCGGCAAAGGACCCCATTCTTTAATCTCTGGCTTCCCGCATAAGCTGAATTTCTTTTGCATATCCATCCAGCTCATTTGGAGTCTCCAGGTAAAAAGGAAGATTTCTAAGAGCTGGATGGTTGATGATTCTCTTAAAAGCATCCAGTCCAATGTATCCCTCTCCCAGCCGTGCATGGCGGTCCTTATGGGAGCCCATTGGATTTTGGCTGTCATTCAGATGAATGGCCTTCAGGCGCTTTAATCCAATGATTGTGTCAAATTCTGTGAGAACCTCGTCCAGGCGGTTCACAATATCGTATCCCGCATCCCATACATGGCAGGTATCAAGGCATATGCCCAGCAGCTTTTCCTGCTCGGTTAAATCTATGATTCTGCGCAGCTCTTCAAAGCTTTTCCCCACCTCGCTCCCTTTTCCTGACATGGTTTCCAGCAGGACAGTGGTTGTCTGCTCCGGCTGAAGAATCTCATTGAGCATCTGGCTGATCAAAAGAATTCCTGTATCTGTTCCCTGCTTTACATGGGAGCCCGGATGAAAATTATATAAATTTCCAGGCGTATATTCCATGCGGGTGAGATCATCCTTCATGGTTCTTCGGGCAAAGTCTCTTATGGCTGGATCCGCTGAGCAGGCATTTAACGTATAGGGGGCATGGGCTAGGATAGGTGAGAGATCATTTGTCTCTGCGATGTCCAAGAAGGCTTTAACATCGCTGGGATCGATATCCTTTGCATTTCCCCCTCTGGGGTTTCGCGTAAAAAACTGAAATGTATTTGCGTGTATTTTTTCAGCCTGTCGGGCCATAGATACGTATCCCTTTGCGGAGGAAAGATGACATCCGATGCGGAGCATATTTGTCTGGGTCCTTTCTTGCATATAAGCTATATTGTTTTGATTAAATTATAAACATCAGCGGGCTTTTCCATATGGGGCAGAAGCTTTGATTTTTGTATGATGTACGCTTCAACTGCTGGATTACAATTTTTAAATTCGCGGATCAATTCTTTATTGGCAGGATGGGCGCTTCCGCAGATAATGCAAATGCTGTTGTCTATTTTCTTCAGTGCATTTGCAATGGAGCAGCGTGTATAATTGCATGTTATGCTGGCAAAGACAGATTTTGGTGATTTTCCCAGATGGGCTGCCTCATAGAATGCATCTGCGTACCTTGCATGCATTGAGTAGGGATTGTAAAAATAATCTGCTGCCAATGCTTTCTCAATGCGGCTGCGCGAAAAAGCAATATTGTAAATGAGAGATCCTATAATCGGTGTGTCCAGTATAAACTTGTAAAGCTTGGCATTTTTTCCTGGATATAGGCTGCTTTCAACCACTGACTCGGGATTAATTAAAAATATCTGATCGAAGAGCTCGGGACTGCTGCTGCAGGCCATAATTGCTATGGATGATGAAATGCCGGAGGTTACTATGTTTGTCCTGTGGCCAATTTCTGATTTTATAAAATCAGATAAAAGCTGTACATAGAGATAATTTGTGTAGGTGAAATTTGGTTTTTCGGAGCGTCCAAATCCCAGCAGATCGATGGTATATACCGTGTAGGATTCTGCCAGATACCGCTCCAGCTCCTTCCATTCATATCCGCAAAAGCATGCGTTTAGATTGTGAATCAAAAGGATGGGCTTTCCATTTCCGCGCTTTGTATAATGGATGTTTCCAAACCGCCATTTAAAGCACAGCGATTCAGAATCCTCCAGTATGTGGCGGGAGGCGGCAAAAATCCGGATTGTCTTATTGATCAGAGAAATAGATCCAGCAGCTCCGGTGGAGAGCAGAAGCATTGTGAGAAGCTTATTTCTGGTTTTCATTGGCGTCTCCTCTTAATTGTTTTATATCATTTATTATAATACAGAGCGTATGGGATTACAACTGAAATGCCGTAAATGTTTCACGTGGAACATATTTATAAAAATGTTTCACGTGAAACATTTATAGGAGGAAGCTGATAAACAGAAATTTTTTGTAGGAAACAGAAAAAACAAAGGATCATGCGATTTTTACATAGGAAAAGAAAAAAAGATGTGATATAATCGATAAGGTACAAAAAATGAAAAATAGGATTTTGTTTCGGAAAGGAAATATACTATGGGACGAATCATAACAATAGCCAACCAGAAGGGAGGAGTCGGAAAAACAACAACAGCAATCAACCTATCGGCCTGTCTGGCGGAGGCTGGACAGCATGTGCTGTTGGTGGATTTTGATCCTCAGGGAAATGCAAGCAGTGGGCTGGGACTGGAAGGGGAAGATTTTGACAGAACCGTGTATGATATGCTGGTTGAAGAGGCGTCCATAGATGCGTGCATCATAAAAAATATACAGAATAATCTAGATATTATTCCTTCTGATATGAATCTCGCAGGGGCAGAAATAGAATTTCAGGAGGTGGATGAGAAGGAAAAGCTTCTCAAAGAATGCCTGGGAAAGGTGAAGGAAGCCTATGATTTTATTATAATCGACTGTCCGCCGTCATTGAATATTCTCACAATCAATGCATTGACAGCCGCAGACACGGTTTTAGTACCGATCCAGTGCGAGTACTATGCTCTTGAGGGATTGAATCAGGTCCTGAAAACCGTTGATCTTGTTAAGCGGAAGCTAAATCCGCAGCTGGAGCTGGAGGGAGTTGTCTTTACCATGTACGATGCCAGGACAAATCTTTCTCTTGAGGTTGTGGAGAGCGTCAAAAATAATTTAAATCGAACAATTTACAAAACGATTATTCCCAGGAATGTAAGACTGGCAGAAGCGCCCAGCCATGGACTTTCTATCAATCTATACGACTCACGTTCAACAGGGGCGGAGAGCTATCGCATGCTGGCAGCAGAAGTTATGAGCAGAGGAGAAGAATTATAATGGCAAAAAAGGGTTTGGGAAAAGGACTTGGAGCTATATTTGGAGAGGATGTAGTAAAAGAGAGCAATGAAGAGCTGACAAAGGTGAAAAGGTCTCTGCCAGCTGAGGAGGAAGAGACAAAGGGAAGCCTTATGGTCAAAATCAGCCTTATAGAGCCGAACAGGGACCAGCCGAGGAAGGATTTTAATGAGGAGGAGCTGCAGGAGCTTGCGGAATCAATCAAGAATTATGGTGTTCTGCAGCCGCTTCTGGTTCAGAAAAAGGGTACATCCTACGAGCTGATTGCGGGCGAGAGAAGATGGCGGGCAGCAAAGCTCGCAGGGCTTAAAGAGGT
>CALWMT010000340.1 GCA_944382045.1 uncultured Enterocloster sp.
ACCTCGCTTTCGGGATGAAAAACAAAATCGTTAATTTTATAATTGAATTATACCACAAAATCGTTAATTTTATAAAGACTATTTCCTACAAAATCGTCAAATTTATAATGCTGTAAAAAAGTGGGATGCTGCCGCCAGAGCAGCAGAAGGCTTGATTTTTCTCCAGACTTCCCGCCGCCTGAAGCAGAACCTTCGGTTTTTTGCCGAGATTCCGAAAAAATATTGAGATGAAGGATAAGATGGTTCTGATTGCACATCCGCTCAGATAATGTAACGGTTTAGACGGCGGGTATATCCCCTAAGGCCGCCCCTTTGGAAAAATTTCCGCCCTCTGGAAGACATTCTCAGCTTCCAGGGGGTATTTTTTTGGTATGATAGGAGGGGCATTCCAAATGGAGAATTCTAGGAGGGGCAGAATATTTTGTGGCAGGGAGGGGAGTGATACACAAGATATGGGAATAAACGTATAAAATGGGTAAAAAACCAAGAAAATGTCGGAAAAATATACAAAAAATTTGAAATAAATACAAATCTTTATATACTATTTACAAATTTTGTGTTATAATAGAAACCACAAAAATTTCAACAGCAAGAGGTGATAACGTGATTAAGAAAGAAATGATTGCCATGCTTTTAGCAGGCGGACAGGGGAGCCGCCTTGGCGTTCTGACACAGAAGGTCGCCAAGCCGGCGGTATCTTTTGGGGGAAAGTACCGGATCATTGATTTTCCGCTGAGCAACTGCATCAACTCCGGCGTTGACACCGTCGGCGTGCTGACGCAGTACCAGCCATTACGTTTGAACGCCCATATCGGGATCGGCATCCCGTGGGATTTGGACAGGAACGTAGGCGGCGTAACTATTTTACCCCCATATGAGAGAAGCAAGGGCAGCGACTGGTATACCGGTACGGCCAATGCGATCTATCAGAATCTTGAATATATGGAATCCTACAACCCGGATTATGTATTGATTCTATCCGGTGATCACATCTATAAGATGGATTATGAGGTTATGCTGGACTACCACAAGGCGAACAATGCGGATATCACCATTGCTGCTATGCCCGTGCCTATTGAGGAGGCCAGCCGCTTCGGCATCCTGATTACGGATGAGACCAACCGGATCACGGAGTTTGAGGAGAAGCCGCCGGTGCCCAGGAGCAATTTAGCGTCCATGGGTATTTACATATTCAGCTGGCCGGTACTGAAGGAAGCCCTGATTAAGATGAAGGACGAGCCCGGCTGTGATTTTGGAAAGCATATCATTCCCTACTGCCATGGAAAGGGCGAGCGCATCTACGCCTATGAGTACAATGGCTATTGGAAGGATGTGGGAACTCTGGGATCCTACTGGGAGGCCAATATGGAGCTCATCGACATCATTCCGGAGTTCAACCTCTATGAGGAGTACTGGAAGATTTACACCAAGAGCGATATCATTCCGCCTCAGTTCATATCCGGGGAAGCCAATATTGAGCGGAGCATTATCGGAGAAGGAACCGAGGTCTATGGCGATGTGATCAATTCCGTAGTGGGCGCAGGCGTCACCATCGGAAAGGGCGCCGTGGTGAAGGACTCCATTGTGATGCAGGGCGCTTCCATCGGGGAGGGCGCCAAGATTGAGAAGTCGATTGTTGCGGAGAATGTGGTCATCGGAGCCGGAGTGGAGACAGGCGTAGGCGAGTATGCGCCCAGCACCTACGATCCCAAGGTGTACCAGTTTGATCTGGTGACCATCGGGGAGAACTCGGTGATTCCCGACGGCGTAAGGATCGGCAAGAACACGGCTATTGCGGGGGAGACCACTGCGGACGACTATCCTGACGGATTACTGGCAAGCGGCAATTACATTATAAAGGCAGGTGGCGTGAGATGAGAGCAATCGGTATTGTATTAGCAGGCGGTAACAGCAAGAGGATGCGGGAGCTGTCCAACAAGAGGGCGGTTGCGGCCATGCCGGTTGCGGGAAGCTACCGGAGCATTGACTTTGCCCTGAGCAACATGACCAATTCCCACATTCAGAATGTGGCTGTGTTTACACAGTATAACTCCCGGTCCCTGAACCTGCACTTGAGCTCCTCCAAGTGGTGGGATTTCGGGCGCAAGCAGGGAGGGCTTTATGTATTTACCCCATCCATCACTCCGGAGAATGGGGACTGGTACAGGGGCACGGCGGATGCGCTTTATCAGAACCTGACCTTCCTCAAGAACAGCCATGAGCCTTATGTGGTGATCGCGTCCGGCGATGGCGTGTACAAGCTGGATTATAACAAGGTTCTGGAGTACCACATTGAAAAGAAGGCGGATATCACCGTTGTCTGCAAGGATATGGAGGAGGGCACGGATGTGACCCGCTTTGGGTGCGTTAAGCTCAACGACGACGGGCGAATCATTGACTTTGAGGAGAAGCCCATGGCATCGGATGCCACGACCATTTCCTGCGGCATCTATGTGGTCCGCAGAAGGCAGCTGATCGAGCTTCTGGAGCGGTGCGCGGCGGAGGATCGGTATGATTTGGTAAATGATATCCTGGTCCGCTACAAGAATTTAAAGCGCATTTACGCCTACAAGCTGGAGGGTTACTGGAGCAATATTGCTACCGTTGATTCGTACTATAAGACCAACATGGACTTTTTGAAGCCGGAGGTACGGGATTATTTCTTTAAGCAGTATCCGGATATCTATACAAAGATTGACGATTTGCCGCCGGCCAAGTATAACCCAGGGGCTACGGTGAAGAACAGCCTGATTTCCAGCGGGTGTATCTTAAACGGCGTGGTGGAGAATTCCATTCTGTTTAAGAAGGCCTATGTGGGGAATAACTGCATTATCAAGAACTCTATTATTCTCAACGACGTGTATATCGGCGACAATACGGTGATTGAAAACTGCATCGTGGAAAGCCGGGATACGATCCGGGCGAATACCACTCATATTGGAACGCCGGATAATATTAAGATCGTTGTGGAGAAGAATGAGAGATATACACTATAACAGCCCGGTGAAAATCCGGACGGGGGGCACGCTTCCGTAGCGTGTAATAAGGGAACGCGCTGAAATGCGGCAAGATAAAGACGGAAGGGGTAGAACACATGCAGGTTACAGACGTAAGAGTGAGACGGGTAGAGAAGGAAGGAAAGATGAAGGCGATCGTTTCCATCACCTTGGACAATGAATTTGTGATTCACGATATCAAGGTGATCGAAGGGGAGAAGGGACTATTCATTGCGATGCCCAGCCGCAAAGCGGCAGACGGGGAGTACAGGGACATTGCCCATCCCATCAATTCCGGGACTAGGGACATGATCCAGACCATTATCCTGAACAAATACGAGACAACCCTGCTGGAGAGTGAGGCGGAAAGAGCTGCCATGGCCTAAAGGCGTATGAGGCCTTCAAATGGCCTCTGTATGGTGAGACAAAGGCGTATCAAGCGAGAATGAAAAGGTAAGGCGGGGCTGCTGCATTATCGGTGCGGCAGCCCTATTTTCTTTGCGGAATTTGAGAACTGGGTGTATGAATGGACAGAGGAGAACAGCAGCGAATGTATAATCAAAAGGTTTATTGCATTGTCATTGTAGTGCCATATCAGGATATGGTAGATATGGCAAAGGAGGCGTTTGAAGAACATAACCAGAGAGAAATACGGGAAGGAACAGCAAAGCAGGGAGAGTATACCTATAGGGTGATTTTTCATGGAGATTATGAAAAGGATATTTTACCAGCGGTAGAGGACGCGGATGCTGTTATTGCGCGGGGAATTATGTATCATGTGCTGGCTCGTAAGCTGGGAGCCAGAGTGGTGGAGCTTCAAATCAGCTCCTATGATATCATCGCTCTTCTGGACTCAATTAAAAAGACTGGGCCTCACAGGAAGATCGGAGCTGTGGGGACTGTCAACATGTTCCGGAATGCAGAGAAGATCGGGGAAATACTTGGGTTATCGATTAAGAACTACATTATTGATGACGCGATCGGACAGGAGATAATTGACCATATGATCGCGGATGGATGCGACACGATTATTGGCAGTTATAACGCTTGTTCTATGGCGCGCAGGCGCGGTGTGGAGAGCTATATGATTTATACGGGGAGGCAGTCCTTAGTGAGAGCAATTTCCGAGGCCAAGCAGATTGCAAAGGCAGCCTGGGAGGAGCAGGAGAACTCTTTGTATATTAAGAGTGTTCTCGATTATGCGTCGGAGGGGATTATGTCAATTGATCCCGCAGGTCAGATTAAGAGTATCAATATGGCAGCGGAGAAGCTGCTGGGTTTTACAGCCGGAGCTGCTGTTGGAAAGCAGATCGAGGATTTCCCTGTTCCATCGAAGCTAAAAGCATGGATGCTGGATGATAAGACGTATGTAGACGAAATTGTGCGCTATCACACAATGGAATTTTCGCTCAGCAAAGCCCCAATGATCCATCAGGAGGAGCATATAGGGAATATCATTACCTTTCAGGACATTACAAGGCTCCAGAAGATGGAAGAGCTCATTCATAAACGCCTTCGTCAGTCCGGCCATGTGACAAAATATTCCTTCCCATCTATTTTATATCAAAGTGCGGTTATGGAGGAGAAGCTGGAGCTTGCAAAACAGTACGCGAAAAACAATCTCAATGTCATGATTACCGGGGAGAGCGGCACGGGAAAGGAAATGTTTGCTCAGAGTATTCATAACTTTTCTAAACGCAAGGATGGCCCCTTTGTCGCGATCAACTGTGCGGCACTTCCGGAAAGCCTTCTGGAAAGCGAGCTGTTTGGATATGTGGAGGGCGCCTTTACTGGGGCGGCAAAGGGGGGAAAGGCGGGACTGTTTGAGCTGGCACATGGAGGAACTATATTTTTGGATGAAATCAGTGAGCTTCCTCATAAGCTTCAAGGACGGCTGCTTCGCGTCCTGCAGGAAGGTGAGATTATGCGTCTGGGGAATGATAAAATTACTCTTATTCATGTACGGATCATCTCTGCGACCAATAAGAATCTAAAGGAGCTGATCAAGCT
>CALWMT010000341.1 GCA_944382045.1 uncultured Enterocloster sp.
AGGTTGTCCCCCTCGATGTACAGGTTTTCGGTGGTGTCCCAGTTTTTGCTCTCCTCGGGGCAGGGGCGCAGGGTCTTACGGATGGGCTTGTTGGCCTCCACGATGGAGGCCTTCTTGCCCACCCAGGTGAATTCGTAGCACTCGTCGCCCTCCAGCACCTCGCCGGACAGCATCTGCCGCAGCAACTCGAAGTTGACGGCCTTTTTCACCCCGCCCTTGCCGTCCGGGCCCTCCGTGACGCACCCGGGGAACAGGGCGGCGATCTTCTCTATATTCTGTGCCGTCAGGTCCGGCGTCTCCATGCGTAATTTATCCATTCGGTTTATCCTCCTTCATCGCAAGTTTGCCAAAGTGGCAAATCGGATACTTCAAAAATTCCTCTTGTGCTATGGGCGGAAATTCGTCAAAGCACTTTTGGGCCTCTTTATCAGCATCCATGAGTAAGTATGCTCCACATCTTATTGCTGGCGGATAGTTGCTTTCTGTGAGTTTTGCAAGATCCACAATCTCACTCACAGAAAGTGTTCTGCGACGCTTAGTAATTTGGAGCTTATTGAGAAGTAGGATCTCTGGGTCAATCATAGATTCGATATTCCTTAGCCAGTCACATATCTTTTCTGCCAAGTCAAGTAACCTATCGTTGTGTTCCGTCTGTTCATCGTATGCGCCAATCATATCAAGAACTAAAAAGTTAACCTTCGTGCAGTATTCAGGGGAAGGTGGTGTTTGGGATATGTCTGAGTAAACCCTTTCATAATCCATATTAGAGATATGAACCAACCCTTTTTTATCAAGCAGTACAAACTGCGATGTCTGAATAGGTTTTTTCAAATCAACATCGTCTTCTGTGAAAAGTGCAATCTGATGCAATTTGAAGAAACTATCTATGCTATACATACCGTCTGAGTGCCTGTTTGCCCAAATCCAAATCACAAGATTTGCAATTTTGAATGCACCATAGACCTGCTCCTCTTCTATATTGGGAAAACCTATTTTCCGGTTGTATAGCACTGCTCCTGTGAAATTTCTTAGATTTTTCTTGTCATTTTCAGACAAATCTTTTAGGCACAGTTCTTCGGTCACTCCTAAATAATCCAACATTTTCTTTACATCTTTACAGTATTCAAGAGTTCTCTTTCTCTCTTGCAAATCTGATAGCGATGCACCATTAAGTGGGAGAGTCACTCCATTCAGTGTTAATTCCCCTTGTTCAGCCAATTCTAAAAAGAATTCCGTTTCGATGATAAAATCGGACAGAGTATCCGGCTTGTCTGTATGCACTGTAATACGGTTGTCCTCTGCCATTATGCTAATACTGATCCCTTTGCCAATGCGAATGATGGGTTTTCCATTCTCATACATTACCCGATAAGCGGGAAAGAAACGTCGCCCTTTTACTCGAACTTCTCCATTCACAGGCTTTGACACAATCGCCTTTGTGACCTTGTCAATAGGCACATCAATATTCAACCCCTTAACCTTTGCATACAGATAGAAGTCATGTGTGGACAGGAACTTAGGGAGATCATTCCAAGTTAATCCAATACCCGATGCGGTAAAAGTCAAGGAAGTAATCTCTGCACCGTTTGCTTCCAACGATTCAAAAGTAGGAATGTCTTTACCGATGAATCCCATTTGCTTATGTACATTGTCTGTGAACTGCATAAAAATGCTGGAAATCTCGTTTGCCTCAGAAGGAAAGAGATTCAAATGAATTGTGATAGTTTTTTGTTTTCCGGAACATTTGATTATCTTGTCAAGATCAACGACAAGCATTGTCTTATAGAATATTCTTGAATTACCCGAATTCAAATCAACACTTATAAGGAAGAAAACGCAACCTCCATCTTTGTAATAATTCTTCAAATCCGCAACACTACACGAAAAAGACGCAGTATCAGATACAATAACCTTTTCTGTCCCCTTAATCTGAATTGGAACACGACCAGCGAGGTTATCTTTTCTCGTTTCTTCAGATTTATAAACAAAAACAGTCCCGTCCCATGATGGTGTTTTATCATTCGAGTCGATATACGAATCAAGTATTGGGCATCTTAACAATGCGGCTTTTAAGGCTGTAGTTGCCGCTTCTTCAATCCTCTTTGTGTTTACACTTGGCACACTGCAACCTCCTTATCAAGTCATCTGCTTAAACTCAATTTGTAATTTCTTCAACTCTGCATTCAGCTCTACCTGCCGGTTGAGTTGCTTTTCTTTCCGGATTTTGTTCTCCAGCGCCGTGATCTGTTTCTGGAGCTGTTGCCGCCGGAGGTCCCGCTCCACGGAATCCTGCAGGGCCTCGCCGCCACTGGGCGCAAGGCTGTCCCCGGCCACTTGCCGGACGAAGTTCTCATACACCGCGTCCACGGTGAGGCCTTCCATGCGGAGGGGGAGCCGTTCCGGCTCCATCCAGTCGGTGTGGTAGTACTGGCGGACCTGGAACGCGGCGTTGCCGGAGGCGGCCTCCTTGTAGCCGATCCAGGCCTGGTACTTCCCCTCGTGCTCCAGAAGGAACAGGATGTGGTAGGGGATCTCCCGGTCGATCTGGCGTAGGACGGCCTCATCCAGGGAGGGCTGATTCAGACGGAGTTCCAGCACCTCCACCTCGGTGACAGACTTCCCCGGGGCCAGGTTAGCCGTGGCGGGGGCAATCTTGTTCCGCCACCAAATGAGCCGGATTTGCTCCACAAAGGCACGCTTCAGGGCGGGCGTCACCGTCAGGTTCTCATAGAATTTCTGCTTGGGGATGCGCTTGTTAAATTCCGTGGTTTTGGGTAAGGCCAGCATAGAATCACCAATTCTTGCTATCGA
>CALWMT010000342.1 GCA_944382045.1 uncultured Enterocloster sp.
GTCAAATACTTTTTACATTCAAACATGCTCCTTAAACATGCACTAAGCTCTAAAAATGTAAGGAAAAGTTTCGTTGAGACGCATGCAGGACGGATGGTATAATGATATCAGACAATAACGGGGACGATAATTGGATTTATGAAAGGAGAATTCGCTTATGGGACAGATAGCAAACCAAATGGCAATAGAGCTATTCGTGAAGCTGAAAGAAAGACTAAAAGAAAAAAACAAACAAAAGCAGGCCGCTAAAAACAGCAGTCCAAGGAAATAGGCAGCTTTCCGCTTGATATGGGGGTGATGGAATGAAATTTATAAAGACGTATGTGATGACATTAATCGTGTGCTATCTATTTGTATTCTGCGGCGGATGGATGCTGTTTGATTTCAGCAATAGATTCTATACAGCGACAGCGGCTTGCGCATTTATAATTTCCGTTATCCTATCGGCTTTCATCGCACAGGATGAGAAAATTGAGGGATTGGAAAAGAGGATTAAAGAGCTTGAGACAAAGAGCTTACATGAAAAGGAGGGCCCGCTATGAAGGGGATACCCAGATTCGCGCTAAAAATTATATTGGCGGCAATCACCATCATTTTTGCCGGATTGGGCCTGCTTAGAATTTTACCGTTTGATGTATCAAATCCGGTTATGCTTACATCTCTTGCCACGCTGCTGCTGTTAAGAGGTGCCGAATATAAAAATAGCAGAGACAAAATAGGCTTTTATCTCACATGCACAGCGGCAATTTTTGTTTATGCGGTCGTAGTTTATGTTGTGTTAGTTTCACGCATTTAAGCGATGGGGGATAAGCTTTATGAAAGACAAAATTCTCATGCTCTTTTTTACGGCAGTATACTTCCTTATTTTTTGCTTTTTGATTGATTTGGTTTTCCGAAATACGTTAAGTGTACTCACGGACCTTCTGGCACTGGTTTGCTGGATAATTGCATTTATTGTAAGTGTTGGACTGGCCGACTATACCGTAAAGAAAATAAAGTAGGAGTGTTCTATCGAAGCGTAAACGCCACATTCATTGAAGATAAATACGGCATTAATGCAGCAAATCAGAAATGGAGGGGTGAAGAATATGTTTGTTTATGTAGTTATCGCAGTAATTCTAATTATAAATGTCATAAATCCTCGAATTTTATGGTATATCGATTCATGGAAATACAGAGACGCTAAAAAGGAAGAGCCTTCATCCTTATATCTTCTTTTGTGCAGGATACTCTCATTGTTAGGATTGATTATTTTAGTTATGTTATTCTTAGCAAAATAAAGTCCCATTTATATTGGAAGTTCGAATGGAACAAAAAAATTATGGAGGCACCAGCATGACGAAGGATACACTGGAACAGTTTTTTGAACGGTACGAGCGCTTTTTTATGCAGTCCCTTGACGGGAAAATTGACGGCAGCGAAATGGCGGAATTATACGCCCCGGAATTTATTGCAGCGTCGCCGGCTGGGGTGATGGCTGGAAAGAATGACGATGATTTCCGGCAGGTCCTGTCCGCCGGCTATGAGCAGTACCGCCAAATCGGGACAAAAGGAATGCGCGTCCGGGGAGTGGAGATGACGCAGATAGATGCGCTTCACTGCGTGGCCAATGTGGCCTGGACGGCATCCTACGAGACAGCGGATGGCCGGCTGATAGATATTGACTTTGACGTGCATTATCTTATGCAGGAGTGGGGTGGAAGGCCTCGCGTATTTGGCTGGATTTCCGGCGATGAGCAGGAAGTGCTTAAACAATATGGGGTAATCTAAATGATGAACATAGGATTTTGGCTGGGAATGGGAGGTGAATGCAGTGCTTGCAGTGATTTACATTATAGTAATTGCGCTTTTGCTATTGATTATATATTTGGGGACAAAAAGAGGGGGGATGCGGCACTTTTTTGAGGCTCATCCACAGGTGCCGCGATTTCTGCTGTCTGCCTACATCGTATTCGCCGGCTGTTTTGTGTTTCCCATCCGCAGCGAGCCGTATCCGCTGGATTTTCAGAAGGCATATTCGCTTGCGGCGAGCTACGGAGCAATTGCGCTGGCGTCTGCCGGAATTTTTGGGATGGGCCAGGGGCGCAGAGTTTGGATAACGACGCTTTCGCTCACCGCTGTGGGAATGTGGCTTCGGTATCTTCTGGAATTTGGCGAGGTGTCCAATACGTATAACTTTACACCGTTTAATATCATCAGCTATCTTGTGCTCCTTCCGGCCGGGACAGCGATAGCGTATCACTGGATAGCGGGAGCGCTGCGGCGCTCAAATGAGTAACCAGACAAGAAGACTGCCGGGAAACAGGAGGTATTGTATGGAGATAATATTTGGCATCATAATTTTTATTGCCTCTCTTTATATAGAGGGGAGCATAGGCGTATCCATGAACATGCCCGGTATGGGCTGTCTGTTTGCGGTATGCGTATTCGGCACGGCGCTGCTTTGGGAAGTACGCCGGGGGAAGCGTACCACAAAGGGGACAATCTAAAGCCGCAGGCGATTAATAAATAACACGACGGTACCTCCCAATACCGCCGCATTATAAATAATGGCTTTTGTAAGCCCTTCGTTATCCGGTCAACTACTTTATCTGCGCCGCTTACTCAGTTCTATTGGATAAAGAAAATGACCACTGCTTATCTAAAATCTTACACCCGTTTCCAGCGCCCAAAAAGGGATTTTTTGTAGTTTTTCCGCTCTTCCTTAGCCTCGGCAATGCCGGACCGCTCTAAAAATTCCACGCCCATGGCAATATCCTGGGGCATCCCTAAGCCCTCGCAGTAGATGCGGCCTAAGACGTAAAG
>CALWMT010000343.1 GCA_944382045.1 uncultured Enterocloster sp.
GCTGCACAACGTTACCACCCGATAAGGCAGGCCCAACTGCTGGAGGCAGTATTCTGCATCGTGGGTCAGACTTTCCAATTCTTCGTAAGAATTTTCCGGACGAGCAAACTTCACCAGCTCTACCTTGTTAAACTGGTGCTGCCGAATCAGACCGCGAGTGTCCCGTCCGGCACTGCCCGCTTCCGCACGGAAACAAGCGGAATAAGCGCAGTACTTAATGGGAAGATCTTTGCCGTCCAGAATATCATCCCGGTACATATTGGTTACCGGCACTTCGGCGGTGGGAATCAGGAAGTAGTCAAAACCTTCATTCTTGATGGAAAAAGCGTCCTCTTCAAACTTGGGCAGTTGGCCGGTGCCGGTCATAGAAGCACGGTTCACCATATAGGGAGGCAGCACTTCAGTGTAGCCCCGGCTGGTGTGGGTGTCCAGATAGAAGTTGATGACAGCGCGTTCCAATTTGGCGCCCAATCCTTTGTAGAAATGGAACCGCTTGCCGGTGACTTTGGCGGCAGTTTCGGGATCCAGAATTCCCAAATCCTTGCCGATGTCCCAATGGGCTTTGGGCTCAAAATCAAACTTAGTGGGTTCGCCCCAATGACGCATATCGGTGTTTTCGCTGTCATCCAATCCGGTGGGCACCGAAGCGTGAGGAATGTTGGGGATGCTTAGCAGCAATTCACGTTGTCTGGCTTCCAGCTGAGAAACCATCTTGGTGTTTTCCGCAATGGTATCGCTGAGCTTCTTGGTGGACTCCATAATTTCGGAAATGTCCTTGCCTTCCTTTTTCAACTGGGGAATCTGCTTGCTGATGGTCTTCTGCTGATTACGCAGTTGGTCATTCTGGGTGGAAATTTCCCGGCGCTTTGCATCGATTTCCAGAATTTCGTCCACCGCCGCGTCCAGATTGCCGTTGCGGCGCTTTACTGCGTCCTTCACCAAATCGGGATTTTCTCGAATCAAACGAATGTCTAACATAGTGGTCTTCCTCTCTTTTGAATTATTCAAACAATCCGCTGATCTGTTCTACCAGCTGATGCAGTTCTTCTTTGCTGTAATAAGGAATGGAGATGCTGCCCTCCTCTTCCTTGCCCTGAATGCTGATTTTTCGGCCGGTGGTTTCTGCCAATGCAGCTTGGGCTTCCACCAAATAAGTGTCTTGCTGTTTGGGAGGCTTTTCCGGTGCGTCTTTTTTCCGGCAGTATTTTTCCACCTGCCGCACCGTCCAATCCTTGGCTACCACCAACTTTGCCACCTGAGAAATCTCTTCCGGATCATCCAACGCCAGCAGCGCCCGCGCATGACCGGTGGAAAGTTTCCGCTGCCGGACCAATTCTGCTACATCTTCCGGCAGGTTCATCAATCGCAGTGCGTTGGCAATCACCGGGCGGGATTTTCCCACACTATGGGCTACCTGCTCTTGGGTAAAACCGTATTCCTGGATCAGCTGATGGTATCCGGCAGCCTCTTCCATGGGATTCAGGTCTTCCCGCTGCAGATTTTCGATCAAGGCAAATTCCATGATCTGTTGCGCAGAAAGATCCCGTACCACGGCAGGAAGTTCCGTCAAACCCGCCATTCGGGCTGCCCGATACCGCCGTTCACCTGCCACAATCAAATAACTGCCGTCTTCCTGAGCAGTCACCACCAGGGGTTGTATCACTCCGTGTTCCCGGATGGAATCTGCCAACTGTTCCAGCGCCTGCCGGTCAAATTCCTTTCTGGGTTGATCCGGATTGGGAGTAAATTCCGAAATGGGGATCATCTGTTCCCCTTGCTGCTCAGAAAATACGCTGTTATCTTCAAATAAAGCTTCCAATCCTTTGCCCAGTCCACGTTTCGCCATGGCATTTCCTCCTTTCCGGGTTATTTCTTTTTGTTATTTTTGATGACTTCCTGGGTGAGATCCAGGTAAGCTTTACTGCCTTTGCTTCCTTTATCGTAGTACAGCACCGGTTCTCCAAAGGAAGGCGCTTCGCTGAGCCGGACATTTCTGGGAATCACGGTTTTATATACCTTTCCGGCAAAGTACTTCTTGACTTCCTCTACCACCTGCGTAGTAAGATTCAACCGGCCGTCAAACATGGTCAGCAGAACCCCTTCCACATCCAGGGCGTTGTTGTACTTCTTCTTTACCGTCCGCACCGTGGCCATAAGCTGACTCAATCCTTCCAGGGCGTAATACTCGCACTGAATGGGAATCAGTACCGAATCTGCGGCGTTTAAGGCATTCAAGGTAATGAGTCCCAAAGAAGGAGGACAGTCGATGATGATAAAATCGAACTGATCCTTTACTCCGATAATGCCCTTTTTCAGCCGGTTAATCCGATCCGGCAACTCCACCAACTCCACCTCTGCCCCAGCCAAATCCATGCTGGCTGGAATGACCCAAAGGTTGTCGAATTTGGTTTTCTGCACCAGCTGGGAAGCTCTGGTGTTGCCGATCAGCATATTATACACCGATTGCTGCATTTCCCTCTTATTTATCCCCACGCCGCTGGTGGCATTTCCTTGGGGATCGGTGTCGATGAGGAGGGTTTTTTTCTTTTTGCGGCCCAGGGCTGCAGCCAAATTCACCGAAGTAGTGGTTTTCCCTACTCCGCCCTTCTGATTGGCCACCGCAATGATTTTTCCCATGGGTGTGCATTCCTCTTTTCTAACATTACCTGCTTTTTTGTTACCTGCTCCATTATAACACACTTATTCTGAAAAAGAAATGCGTTTTCCCCAATTTTTCAAAAAGTGACTGTAGAAATGTTTCACGTGAAACAGCTGGATTTTGTATTGGGACAAAAAATAACGCTCCGGCTTGATACCGAAGCGCAATCTTATTTGATTTACTTTGGGATGGTTACAATGTATTGAATACAGTCCTCCTTTTCTACCTGTTGGGTTTTGGCGTGAATGCCGGCCTGCTCCATGGCATCCACCGTCTTTTGAAAGCTGTTAAAGAACAGACGGATATCTTTGATAATCATCTTGGGACGTTTATGTATTTTGTCTTTTTTCTGCCGCTTTTCTACTGCCTGTTCCAACTTAGCTACCGTCCATTGATGTTTTCCTGCTAAAGACAGCAGAGCCTGCTGCGCCTCCTCCGGCAAGCCCAATACCGCCCTTGCATGACGCTCGGACAGATGAAACTGAAGAATTAGTGTCCGGCATTCTGGAGAGAGTTTTAATAAACGAAGTTTGTTGGCGATCGTGGACTGTGCCATATTTAATTTTTTTGCTGCCTGTTCTTGGGTAATTCCCCACTGCTCTAACAAGGCCTTTAACG
>CALWMT010000344.1 GCA_944382045.1 uncultured Enterocloster sp.
GGGTATTGGCTGGACGAGATGACCCCAAACGGCTTTGATATGCGCGCTGTCGCACAGGGGCCTTTTACATGGAGCCAACCCATGCGCGAAATGGGAGCGGCTCTCGCTGACAAGTAAGTGAACTACAACAAAAACCCGATGCTCGTATGGTGTCTATCAAATACAGGCGTCAAAAAGAGCGGGGTGAACAATATCCAGCCCGTTAAAGTCTCAGACCGCCGCCGCATAGACGGCATGGTTTCGCTGCTAAATGCTTGGGTTATCTACGTCCGGGACTTTGAAGACTATATGTACCTCGTGGGGTGACGGAATGAAGGAAAGACGGAGCCTTTTTCAAACTATTTTCGGCAGCAAAGGCCGCGAGCGGGATGCAAATTACTCGGCATACCGGCTTTTGAGCACATGGGAATCAACGTTTGTGCCGTACTCCGGCAACGCATGGGACATAAACACTGTGCGCTCGGCGGTGGACGCCTTCGCCCGGCGCGTCTCGGCGACGCAGCCGCGGCACGTCCGGCAGACTGGAGAGACTACAGAGGCGGTGCATGACTCGCTTGAGCGGATTTTGCAGTTTCGGCCTAACAGGTACATGACGGCATCCGAGTTTTACTATAAGCTCGCCGCGCAGTACATGGTGTATAACAACGCGATAGCCTATCCCGTCTTTGACGAGACGGGGCGGCTCACGGAAATATACCCGATAAACGCCCAGTATTTTGAGCTTCTCGAATACATGGGCGTTATGTATTGCCGTTTCAAGTTCGCGACCGGCAGCTCGTACATTTGCGAGTATTCGCGGCTCATACATATACGCCGGCATTTCCTCGAAAACGACATCTTCGGCGACAACAACAAGCCCATCGAGACGGTGCTAAAGACCGCCAACACGTTCAACCAGAGTATGAGCAAGTTCGCCGAGCTCGTCGCCGTCATACGCGGCATACTCAAGGTGTCGAACGCAGTCAAGACCGAAGACCTCAACCGCCGGCGCGACGATTTCATTCGCGACAATCTGCGAGTCGAGAATAACGGCTCGGGCGTCATTGTCACCGACGCGAAGTACGACTACACGCCGATACAGGACAAGACCGTCCCTATACCCTCGGCACAGCTGAATTACATCAAAGACGAGATATACGACTACTACGGCGTATCGAAGGCCATAGCGCAGAACACGGCGACGCCCGCCGAAGAGTCTGCTTTTTATAACGGCGAGATAGCGCCGTTTTTCCGCAAATTGACACAGGCTTTTTCAAACGTGCTCTTTACAGAGCGAGAGTTCGGGCATGGCAACCGTATCGTCTTCGCCGCCAACTCCGTGCAGTTCGCAACCCTCAGCGAGAAAGTGAACGCCGCGAAGTTCCTCACGGAGATTGGCGCCGCCACGCTCGACCAGATACTCACCATGTTCGATATGCCGACCATCGGCGGCGAGGCCGGCTCCCGCCGCGTCCAGACGCTCAACATGGTCAATGCGCAACTCGCCGACCAGTACCAGACCGGCGCGGAGACAAGCCCGCCCGCGAGCGGCTCGGAGACAGACCCGCCGCCGGGCGAAGAACAGGAGGTTACATCATGACCATAAAGCAGGGGCGCGAATATCGCGCGCTTCAAGATTTCGCGCTCGTCCCGCGCGCGGATGGGCAGCGAAGAGTACCGCGTCCGCGGCACGGCGATCGTATTTAACTCTCCGACCGTGATAACGGAAATAGACGGTATCAAATACTGCGAAGTCATTGACCGGCACGCTTTCGACGAGTGCGACCTCTCCGACGTGATCATGAACTACAACCACGGCGGCAAGGTAGTCGCCCGGCTCCGCAACAGGACTTTGCAGCTTTTCATTACTGACCGCGGAGTTGACATCGAAGCAGACCTCGGCGGCACAACCGCCGGCCGGGAACTGTACGAGGAAATCGACGGCGGCTACATAGACAAAATGTCCTTCTCGTTCACGGTGCAGAGCGAGGCATACGACCGCGATACGCATACGCGAACGATACTCAAGGTCAAAAAACTGTACGACGTTTCGGCGGTGGACATTCCCGCCTATAACGAAACCTCAATAGCGGCACGCAGCTTTTTCACGGAGGAGTACGCGAAAGAGACCGCGGCGGTGGAGAACGCCCGGCGGCGCAAGAGGTTGATATTACTCACCTACTGAAATTCATGGAGGTACAAAAATGAACATCGAGAAAAGGCTCAAGGAAATCAGAGACAGAAAGGCCGAGATAAGGCAGCTTCTCGAGGCCGACGGCGAGGTCAACATTGACGAGCTTGAGACGGAGCTTCGCAGCCTCAACGCCGAGGCCGAGAAGCTCGAGCAGCGCCGCAGTGTTGAGCAGCTTCTCAACGACGGCTCGGCGAGCGGCTCCCCGATAGCCACCCCCGCGCCCATTGTGCGCCGCATAAGCGAGGAAGACGAGCAGCGCCTTTATCGCGCCGCATGGGTAAAGACGCTTCAAGGGAAGTCCCTTGACGACGCGGAGAAGCGCGCGTACAGCACCGCTACCACGTCCGCGGGCGCGGCTATCCCTACCAACGTCGCGAACGACATTCTCAGGAAGATGTACGAGGTATCGCCCATAATCCAGCGTTGCCGCATCCTCCACGTACCCGGTAATTTCACCTACCCGGTCGAAGGCACGACAGAGGACGCCGCACTTCACACCGAAAACGCCGCCATTACGCCGGCGGGCGACACCATCGTCGGCGTTAAGCTGACCGGCTACGAGATAACGAAGCTCATTTCCGTGTCCCGCGCCGCGTCCGCTATGACCGTTGCCGCGTTTGAGAGCTTCCTAACCGACATCATAGGCGAGTCCATAGCTCGCAAGATAGAGAACTACATCTTCACCGGCACCGGCAGCAACCAGCCGGGCGGTGTCAAGACCGCCGGCAAGGGCGCAAGCGGCGCTTATACCGACGGCACCGACCAGGTCACCGTTGCCGCGGCTTCGTCTCTCACCGAGGCAAACGTCGTAGACCTGTACAGTATGCTCGGCAGCGGCTACGAGCGTAACGCCGTCTGGTGTATGCGCAAGGCAACCTTCTTCACGAGCTTCTATCCGCTCATGAACAAGAGCAAGAATAACCTGATAGAGTTTGCAAACGGTCGTTACTACGTCATGGGCAACGAGGTGTATTTTACCGCATCCGTCCCGGCGAACGAGGCGTATCTCGGCGACTTCGGCTACATCATCGGCAACTACTCTCAGGACATCACCGTGACGAGCAGCGACGTGTCCGGCCTCCGCTACAACAGCATCGACTATCTCGCCGCGTGCGTGTTCGACTCTCAGCCCGCGGCTGGCCTCGGCGCTTTCGTACACCTCGCCAAAGCGAGCGTGTAAGGGAGCGGCTTAAATGGCTATCGGAGCAGAGTATTTGACGAGCATCCGGCAGTACATGAGGCTGACATCGACGATACACGACTCCGAGCTTGAAGACCTTATCAACGCCGCCCGAGCCGACCTTGTGCTTGGCGGCGTTCTTCCCGCGAAGGCCGAGGACGAGCAAGATCCTCTCATAATGCGAGCGGTCGCCACTTACGTTAAGGCCGAGTTCGGCCTCGACAATGACGACTCGGAAAAATACCGGGCGTCATACAAGGAGCAGCGTAATGGCCTTGCGCTCTCGGACTCGTATATCGCATCTGAACAGGAGGGGTAACTCGTGTATTGGCGCGATACAGTAACGCTCGAGGCCGTGACTCACGGCGCGGACAGCGAGGGCTTCCCGCAAGAGGCCGTGACGCAGACCGAAGTGTACGCAGACGTACAGTCAGTGCGCCGGAGTGAGTTTTATGCCGCGCGGCAAATCGGCATCGACCTTGTTATTTCCGTCAAGCTCCGCGCCGCGGACTACTCCGGTCAGGAGCGGCTTGTCTGGAACGGCACGCGGTACAAGGTCGAGCGCGCCTATACCGAGGCGCGCGCAATGTATGAGCTTGAGTGTTCAGAGTTTAGGGAGGCGTCGCCGTGAGCATCGAAGAGCGGCTTGTAAACGCGCTGTCCGGCCTTATGCCCGTGGCTTCACAGAGCTACAAGGGCGAGGCCGCAGAGTACATAACCACCAACTACACCGCCATTCCCGACGACTACGGCGACGACGACGCCGGCCACGTCCGGGTGCTCGTACAGGTGCATTACTTCGCGCCCCACGAGCTGAACACCGTCGCCATGCGCCGGGAGATAACACGCCGCATTGCCGCCGCGGGCTTCACGCGTCCGAGCATCACGCCGGCTTCGGACGGCACGTCGCAGCACTATGTGTATGAGTGCGAGGACGTAGTAGCTACATCGGAGGTTTAGCCATGGGCTATGCGAGTACGAACGGCCTCGACGAGCTGCTATCAGACTTCGGAGCCATAGCGGAGATACCGGACTCCGTGATTCTGGATATGCTCGTCGCCGAGGCCGAGATTGTCGCGCCGGCACAGGCCGCGGAAGCCCGCGCTATGGGCGTCTTTGATACCGGCAAGACCGCCGACAGCATCACTTACGACAGGGCGCTTAAGGTGAAGGACTCAGACAAGAGCATATCC
>CALWMT010000345.1 GCA_944382045.1 uncultured Enterocloster sp.
GAACCGGAAGAATATCAAATATAGCGATTCCAAAGGCAATGGGAAGGGCATATTCCAGTCCTATAATTGTAAATCCAATGGACAGCTCAACAAAGGTTATGGACATGATAATGGCATACGACCGAATGCATACAAACAGGGTTCCGATTATGTACTCCTTGATCTGCATAAACATTGCTCCGCTCTTTCCGCTGAGCTGCCGCAGACAGAAGCCCGTAAGCTTGTCATAGTCCAGTGCAATAAAAAAGGTAGAGATAATCAGCAGCAGGTGCTTGATCAAAACGCTGGGGAGGGATGAGGCCGCCCCGGATACCCAGCGCATGGCGGAGACGGAAAGCCCGGACACGGACTCTCCAAGGGAGAGAATCGCCTGATTAAAAAGGCTGTTCAGGGTAGATTCCAGCGACGGGGCAAGCGTCTTTGTCCATTCCTCAATTACCGTAAATAGATCCCTAACCACCGGCTCCACATACGTCTGATAAAATACGGGAATCATCATAACCAGGTTCTTCGACATGGAAAAGGCGCGGATAGATGCCAGGGTGATCAGAAGCCCCACCGTGCAGAAAAACACCAGCACGATGAGCACGGACACAATCCTCACATTTATATGGAGCGTCCTTGCCAAAAATACACTGGGCCTGTGCAGAAAATAAGCAATCACAAATCCCACGGCAAAGGGCATCACCATCGGAAGCGCATACTTAATCACTAGATATATAAGCATGGCTAAAATTCCAAAGTATAGAAAATTAACAATAAATGCCTTTCTCTTTTCCTGATTCATAAATACCTACAGTTCCTTTCCTAGCATTTTCCCATCTGTCTTAGGTTCCCTATTTACTCTGCCTCAATGGCACAGATAAAATCATTCTGCAGGCTGTTAAAATAAGCCTCCCCATCTCCCAGCCCCATCTTCCAGCTCTCCTTTGTCTCCGGATCATAGAGCGTCACATTATACTGATCAAATCCTGTCAAAAGCAGATAGCTTCCCGACTCCACATAGGCGATTACCGGAATCCCCTTATCAATAAAATACAATACCTGGCTCAAGGAGCAGCCCTCCGCATCAATCAAAAAGACTCCATCCTGCGATATCTGGCTTCCCTCAAAGGAGCTGATGTGCCTCGTGATCTTTGAGGCCTTCTCCTCCGGGGAGCTTATGCTCCTTATATTCTGGCGGTTCACCCTATCCCAGAGAATATGCTGGTTTTCATCCGTTACCAGTCCCATCTTATCATAGGCCAGCTCCAGCGCGTCCTGAAACTCCCGGGAAGCTCCCAAGAAGTGTCCTCCGCCATAGGCATAAAATACCAGAGAGCTGTCCTCCGAATGGGGTGCAGGTCCGCCTATATCCAGCACAGCCGCATTTTCATAGGAAAAGGCCTGGGGTGCTGCCATTTGAAGCGCAGCCGTATTTATCTCAGCACCCGCCTCTATATAACAGATTTTTCCCTTTTCCTGGGAGTTTAACCAGCCAATTCCTCCGCTCGGCGGCTCCTCTGCCCTTCGGTTGCTCACAATCGTATCACTGCCCTGGTACATATACGTGTGATCCCCCAGCCTTACGCAGCAGGTGAGATGCACCCTTCCCTCCTCCACGCTCACATCTGACACATAGAGGCCTTCTTTTCGGTACTCACTTTCAATCTCCATCTGGCTGTTTACAATATACAGGACATACATCGGAAGGCCCTTTGTCCTTCCATTGCTGATCCATGCGTCCTCCGCGTCCGCCAGTCCATAAATCAGATCATTTCCCACAAATCCGAGAACGCGGACATAGTCCCCCTCCTCCCCTCGGATTTCCTCCTTTTCTGCCGTGTTAAAATCAATCACATGGACTGCCTCCGCTCCATAGATTGTTCCTGCATCCTGCCACGCAAAGCGGCTTCCATCACTGCTGACTGCAAAGCCTCCCTCTGACAGCCCTCGTGCCACAGCGAGCGCTTCGTTGCTGTTTAGGTCGATTCCGTACACGCTTCCCCCAAGCATCAGATAAATCATCCCATTGGGGCTCACATAGGAAAGACGCCTGATATCTGCCTGAATTTTTTCAAAGGACTGGTTCTCTGGAATAAAAAACCTCTCCTCTACCGTATCACCTTCCCTGTCAAAATGATAGAGCACAACCCCTGTGCGTCCCTCATATTTTCCCCGGTTCATATATCCATACACCAGGAAATCGATATCTCCATTATCCGCTGCAGACAGAATCTTAATTTCATGCTGATCGATACCGCTGCGGATTCCATCATCCTCCTGACTCATAAAGGAAAAAATGCAGGAGAGACGATTTTCCCTCTTATCATTGTCATAGCACCAGAGATTTCCATTTACCGTAAATGCAGTGAAGCGTCCCTCCGGGCTTTTCACAGCCGTCACCGCATCCTCCCTCTGGATTCCCAGAAGGATCTGTGACCTTGAAAAATCCGCAGGATCCCCTGTAAACAGCTCCTCTGCACAGCGCTCATAATTCATCATGTAGATTCTCTGTTCATTCCACTTCATAGTAAAATTGTCCTCAGCCTGAACCAGAGACTCTGCGCCGCTCTTTTCCCGGACTCTCACCTTATACTTTACCTGTACCTGCCCCATCAGGCCGTCGTATTCCTGCAGGGTAATCTGAGGCTCCCCCTCCAGCTCCACATCCAGTCCGTCCCATGTAAAATGATTAAAGCTGGCACGTATCGTCACATATCCCAGAGAGCTGTTGTCCTCTGTGCTGCTCGTCTCCAGATACGCCGTCAGATCCTGGGCCTGTTCATAATCCAGACTTTTTCTCGTAAACGTATCGGCCAGATCCACCATGTCCTCCGCGTAGGATCCATGCTCCGCCCACATAATGCGCGTATAATAGTAGACATCTCTCTCCCCTGTGTCTACGGTAAGACAGAGAAGATACGTCTCATCTCTGGTGAGGAGATTCTGAATCGGCAGTACCGCCCGGGTGCTTCCGTCTGCACTCTGCCAATCTTTTAACTCCGTCCTCTCAATCAGACGGTCCAGAGACAGATTTCGGATCTCATATCGGATTCCTATTATGGTATTTCCATACTCCTCAATCCGAATGGGAAGTGCTCTGTCCTCGGGAAGAACAGAAATACTCTCTCTTGCTGCCGTATTTCCCATATCCTCCAGATATCCCCTCAGGCAGTTGATCTCCTTCCCCCTTGACTCCGTATATACCAGAGGAAGTGATGCCTCCTCCATGGAGGAATAGATCGTGGTCTCCCTCTCCATGGCATTCCTGGCACTTATAAAATAGATCACAACCGCAGCCGCAAATATAAAAAATAAAATTGCCCCATTTCGCACAATTTTTTTCATCCGATAATCTATTTCCTCCTGACTCTATCATAAACCATAAGCCCGGATTTTTTCCGGGCTTGGACGTGTGAATTATGCATGATATTTAAGCTTTGTCTCCACAAGAAAATCTACCCCCAGCTCATCTGTTTCCCTGCGGGCTTCCTGTCGTTCCGTATCAAATAGATCCGGATAATTCTGAATGATCCTTCTCTCCTGGCTCACAATCCGGTTTAAATGGTGGTTTAATATCGTACAGAGCCGGTCTGAATCCTTTGCGAGGACCGCATCGATCAGCTCCTTGTGCTGGTCGATAATGCGCCGTTCAATGCCATTCTCTGACATAACAAGAAGGCGCATCCGATTATAATGTCCGGAATTGTCCGTAAGAATCTGACAGCAGTATCCCTTTTTCACCCCATAATAAAAAATGGAATGAAAATACATATCCTCAGCCATAAACGCCCGGGGATCACCTGATTTTAAGATGGAGCTCTGGCGGTCAATGGACATCTCCAGCTCTGTGAGAATTTTCAGATCACAGACTCCCATAAATTCCAGCATAATCTGCTTTTCCACGCTGATCCGCATAAAGCGCTCATTGCGGATTTTATCGTAATTAATCTTGGAGATCATGGTTCCCTTCTGGGGAAGAAGCGTTACCAGTCCATCCTTCGAGAGACTGATCAGAGCATCCCTGACCGGTGTTCTTCCCACGTCATAGACCTCCATAATATCCTTTATACTAAATACCATGCCAGGGCGCAGCTTTAATTCAAGAATATCTGTCCGGAGTATATCATATATCGTATCCTCCCTGTTTTTCCGTTCCGCAGCGTCCATCTCTATCTCCTTGCTATTCACTCATCCTTCATGCTGAGCCGGCTCTCTTCATACTGCTGCATAACCTCAGCATATATGGCAGAAGCCTCACTCGAATTATAATTATAGTATAAAAGGATGTCTAATGTAAATGGTGAATAGGGAAATTGATTTAAATTTTTTGTAAACGCCATCCCGGCAAT
>CALWMT010000346.1 GCA_944382045.1 uncultured Enterocloster sp.
AAAAAGGGTACATCCTACGAGCTGATTGCGGGCGAGAGAAGATGGCGGGCAGCAAAGCTCGCAGGGCTTAAAGAGGTGCCGGTCGTTCTTCGGGAATACAGCAAGCAGCAGGCTATGGAAATAGCCCTGATTGAAAATGTACAGAGGGCGGATTTAAATCCAATTGAGGAGGCCCAGGCATATCAGCAGCTCGTGAAGGAGATTCATCTGACACAGGAGGAAATTGCTGCCAGAGTTTCCAAAAACAGGGCAACCATAACCAATGCGATGAGGCTGCTGAAATTGGATGAGGAAATTCAGAATCTGCTTATAAAGGGAGCCATCAGCAGCGGGCACGCAAGGGCTATTTTGTCGCTTGAGGACAAGCAGCTGCAAAAAAAGGCCGCGAAAGAGGTATTGGATAAGCGTCTGAGCGTGCGGGAGACAGAAAAGCTGGTAAAAAGACTGGCTCGGGCATCCGCTGAGAAGAACGAAAAAAATGAGAAAAAAGACGATGCGCTCGCTCTTATATTCCAGGATTTGGAGGAGAGAATGAAGACAATTATGGGTACTAAGGTATCCATCCATAACAAGGACAAGAATAAAGGACGCATCGAAATAGAATACTATTCAGAGGCAGAGTTGGAACGAATTGTAGAGATGATTGAGTCCATCCGCGAAAGATAAAGGAGAGATGTCGATAATGGAAAACAGCATTTTAAATCAGCTTCCATTTGACCCCGCGTATATACTGCTGGGAATGGCGGCAATAAGCATTGTGCTTTTCATACTGGTGATTATACAGATGATCAAGCTTGGCCGCCTGAACCGCAAATATGATTATTTTATGCGCGGAAAGGATGCGGAGACCATGGAGGACATGATTTTAGATGAATTGGATGAAATTAAAAATTTGAAGGCAGAAAATCGAGCATCCAAGGACTCAATCCGCACATTGAATCGCACATTCCGCTCCTCCTTTCAGAAGCTCGGGATTGTCCGCTATAATGCTTTTGAAGGAATGGGCGGCAGCCTAAGCTTCGCATTTGCTATGCTGGATTATACAAACAGCGGCTTTGTACTGAACTGCGTGCACAGCAGAAACGGATGCTATCTCTATATAAAAGAGGTGGATGCAGGGCACACAGAGGTGGTGCTGGGAAACGAGGAAAAAGAGGCATTGGAGCAGGCGCTGGGATATAAATAAATAATAGCTTTACAACGGTTCAGGGTCGATCGGCCCTGAATTTTTTTGTGTTGTTTTATAGCGTATACGTTTTTGTCATATGGAAAAATAGGATATAAAACAGGAAGGTTTGAGGAGTACATTGCATAAGATAGAGAGAAAGAAAACAGGAGAATAAGGATGAGGGATATAGAATATTTGAAAAGCTTATATCCGCTGGAGATAAAAAGAATGCTAAGCTACGTTTCTGAAGCCTGTGACCGGCTGGATTATAAAAATAGTCCAATGTATGATGAATATCCGGACAGAATGCTGATAGACAGGCTTTGCAGTACAATATGCAGAACAATCGGGTGCGCGGAGTCATCCGGAGAATCCGATTCGGTTTTATTTCACAATACGATAAAGGTACTTTTATTAAATGAAATGTATAATCGGCGCTGTGATAGGAGAATATGTATTTAAGAGGCGTCAATTTCCCACATGGGGCAGAGGTTTCAAGGAGCTGAGTAAAATATTAGTTTTAATAACTGATGCATTAGCAAAAAATTAACAAGAATTAGCGGCATTTTGAAACGTAAAAATGCCGTTAATTTCCAGATACGATCCCATGAGATGCAGGAAAATATTGGTGAATTAGTCGTCAAAAACGCCGTTTTTATATATATTTCACAAAAAATATAGCTCAAATACAGTAAAATTACCAATACACAAACTGATATATTAGTTGTAGAATATAGAGTGCTCGAAAGCGGAAAGAAGAGGCCTCTGCTTAGAAACAAACCAACCAAACATTTTTAAGGAGGGTTCGTATGAACATCAATGTTATCATAGGCATTATCATGATCCTGTCCTTCGTGGGACTGGTGTGGTACTGCGTCAAAGGCTTCAACCTTATGGTGGGGTTTGCCGTGATGGCGACCTTCTGGACGGTTCTGGCTCTGATCGGAAACGCCATTGCCCCCACAGACATTATGGAGGGCCAGACCCTTATTGATTCACTCACATACGTGTACGCCACAGGACCTGCAAACTACGCCAGCTCCATTCTGGTAAACGTGTTCTTCGGCGCATTCTTCGGAAGAGTGCTGATGGATACGGGCATTGCGGCTACCCTGATCCGCAAGGTGGTTGAGCTTGGCGGGGACAAGCCCAGAATCACCATGGGCCTTCTGTGCATCGTTACAGCGATCATCTTCATGTCCATGACAGGTATCGGACCGGTTATCTCCATCGCGGTTATCGTGCTTCCGATTCTTCTGTCCCTTGGAATTCCTGCTCCCATCGCAATGTTCAGCTTTATGGGATCCATCATGGCGGGAATCTTCGGCAACATTGTAAACTTTAATCAGTATCAGACCATCTACGCCGGCTTCAACCCGGAGGCGGCCAACTACACTTACAATGACTATTTCACCATCGGCATCATCTGCATGGCAGTGTCCCTGGTGGTGGTTCTGGTGGTAGCCAACTTCAACATGGGAAAGAAGAAAACCTCCCATGCATGGGCGGCGGCAGCCGGCTCTGTAAATGACAATGCCCCTGCAATTTCCTGGATTTCCGTAATCCTTCCCGTGCTGGGCGTTGTGCTTTTCGAGATTCCGATTATCTTGGGATTCTGCCTGTCCGCCATCTACGCTCTGATTACCACAGGCAAGCTTCGGGGTACATACTCCGAGATCTGCCGCCTGTTTGCGAAACTGTTCACGGATGGCGCCATTGACGTGGCTCCCATGGTAGGCTTCCTGCTTACGCTGGCTATGTTCAACAACGCCGCGACCTATGCAGCTCCTTACTTTACAGCCATCCTGGGAGGCTTTGTCCCCACCTCGGCGCTGGCCCTGGCGATTGTGTTCGCAGTGCTCACGCCCCTTGGCTTCTTCCGCGGCCCCATGAACCTGGTTGGATGCGGAACCGCTATTCTGGCTGTTGTGATCACCACCCTTCCGGGCGCCCCGGTTGCCTTCCTGTATCCTCTGTTCGCAGTGACCACCAT
>CALWMT010000347.1 GCA_944382045.1 uncultured Enterocloster sp.
CGGTGGTGGGCACCTCCGGTTCGGGCAAGTCCACCCTTCTCAACATGATGGCCGGGCTGGAGAAGCCCACCAAGGGGGAAATCTGCATCGGGCGGACCCATATCGAGAAGCTGACGGAAAAACAGCTGGTGGCCTTCAGGCGGGAGAACGTGGGATTCATTTTTCAGTCCTACAACCTGCTTCCCACCATGAATGCGGTGGAAAATGTGGCCCTTCCCTTGGCCTTCCGGGGTGTCCCCAAGAAGGAGCGGTTAAAGAAGGCGCTTTATTATATGAAGCTTGTGGGCGTGAAGGACCAGGCCCAGCATATGCCCGCCCAGATGTCCGGCGGACAGCAGCAGCGGGTGGGAATCGCCCGTGCCCTGGTGGTGGACCCCAAGATTATATTCGCGGACGAGCCCACAGGCAACCTGGATTCCCACACTACCATGGATGTGCTGCGGCTCATGCAGCGGATTGTGAAGGAACGAAATCAGACCCTTGTGATGGTAACCCACGACAACAACCTGGCCTCCTACGCAGACCGAAGGATACGGATTGTGGATGGGAGGATTGTGGGCATAGAGACGGGCGGGCGCTCCGCCCTGGAGGAGGAAACAAGTGATGGATAACAGAAGCAGACAGTGGAGGCCGGAGTGCGGCCGGAAGCTTCCCCGAGGGACGGCCGGACATCCCCCGATGGAGGGAGCCAGAGAGTATTCACGGGCACAGGGTGAGCGCGGACGCTTTTTCGCGGCGGCCCTGCTTTTTGCCGTGCTTCTCTTTGCCGCTATTTTTCCGATGAGGGTCCAGGCTTCGGACTACCGTCTGGGCTACAGCACGGAGCCCAGCAACAACGACTACATATTTACCACCAAATCCCCCAGGGGAAATGTGGGCAAATCCATGAGCATCTCCTTCCGGGTGCGCCCTACGGACGAGGACATGAACAATCTCCAGGTCAGCCTTGCGGAGACCGGGGATTTCCAGCAGATTGAGGAGCGCGGCGAGGGCGATTACCTGGTGGACTACTATCCGTTCGAGATTCTAGAGACCACCTTTGTGCCCAAGCACATAGGAAATGTGAAGCAGGGAAATGTAAAGAGCGTTTCCATCTCTGCCCGGGTGCGCCGGGACGCCCTTCAGGGCTACTACAGCATTCCCATTCTGCTGGAATGGGACGGCGGCTCGGATATTGATTATGTAAATGTGTGGATTTCCACCAGTTCCGATACCTCCCAGGACGAGGAGGAGGATTTAAAGGAGGGAAATTATTTCGTCGTGGGGGAAAATCAGTCCACTCCCCGGGGAGTGTACCCCAATGTGCTCAATTTTGCTGTGAATTTCCGCAATAAGAGGGAGACCACGGCGCAGGATGTGACCATCCACATGGAGCTCTCTGAGGATGACACCAAGTTTCCCTTTGAGATAAATGATGGAAATTATGACCGGACCTATGAACGGATTGCCTATGGGGAGACGGTGAGCGCTCCCTACAGCATGGCCATCCGCAAGGATTCCTATACGGGCTATTATCCCATCAAATTTACAGTTACCTTCCGGCTGAGCTCTGAGGGCGACCTGCACACAGAGGAGCTGACATTTTACGTGCATATCACCTCCAAGGACAAGGAGGACGACCTGCGGGATTTCGACGCAAACGACAGGACGCGGGCCCGTCTGATTGTGGACAGCTATTACACCATCCCCGAGGAGGTTTACGCTGGGGACGAGTTTGAGCTGATATTAAATATGAAGAACGCTTCCTCCGACGTGCCGGCCAGCAACATTCTCTTTAACCTGGAGTCGGAAAAGGTAGACGACAGCGCGGTTTTCACAACGGAATCCGGAACCTCCTCCCTGGTGGTCAATTCTCTGGCCCCGGGACAGTCCACAGAGGTGCGGGCGAAATTTACCGCCAAGGCGGGGGTGGACCAGCGCTCCTACGGCATTACCGTGAAGGAGAAATACGACAGCCCTGAGTTCAAGAACGCGGAGGAGAGCATTGTGGTGGACATCCCGGTAAAGCAGTATGCCCGCCTCTCCACAAGCAATATTGATGTGATGCCGGACAGCATCACCGTGGGCGGGGAGTCCAATGTGATGTTCGGCATCAACAACACAGGCAAGGTGATTCTCTACAATGTGAGCGTGTCCTTTGCGGCGGACTCCATCCGGCCCGTGGACTCCTATGTGGGAAATATCAAGCCCGGAGAGACAGGAAATGTGGATGCCATGCTCACCGGCACGGCAGTTACCATGGATGAGGGAATTATTCCTATCACCATCACCTACGAGGATGAAAATGGAAACGCCTGCGAGCCCGTGACCCGGGAGATGACGCTCTTTGTCACCGAGGAAATGCCCATGGACTGGGATATGCCTGTGGACGGGGATGTCATGGCGGAGGAGCCCTCCTTCTGGGATAAATATAAATTTGCTGTATTAGGCGGAGGCGCTCTCTGCCTTGTGGCTGCCGCCGCGATTGTCATCCGCATCCGGAGGAAGAAAAAGGCGGCGAAGGAAGAGGAAGACATAGAGGATGAGGATATCTGACCTTTTACTCATGAGCATAAATAATCTGAGGCGGCGGAAGCTGCGGACCGTCCTGACCGTGCTGGGCGTCATCATCGGCACGGCCTCCATTGTGGTCATGGTTTCCCTTGGAATCGGTCTGAATGAGATGACTATGGAGCAGATTGAGTCCTACGGAAGCCTGACGACCATTGAAGTCCGCTCCAACATGGGATACGGGGGCGTGGCTGTCTCTGTGGGCGGCTCCTCCAGTGCTGGCTCCGAGGCGGAGTATATCACGGACGAGACCATCGAGCAGTTTGCCCGTATGGAGCATGTGAAAGGCGTCTCTCCGGTGCTGGATATCAATGTGATTATGCGCCAGGGGGTCTACGAGGCCCAGTACCTGACCCTGCGGGGCGTGGGACAGTCCTATCTGCAGCAGATTCCCCTGGGGCAGGGGAGGCTTCCAAAGCCCGGTGAGACTGGACTGGTGGTAGGAAATACGGTGATTCAGCAGTTCTCCAACGCCAAGACCGGCAAGGGCTACTGGGATACCATGGAGCTTCCGGATGTGGATTTCATGGGACAGCCCCTCTTTGTGATATTTGACATGGACGCCTATTATCAGAGCCAGTCCGGCGCATCCTCCAGTGTGTCCGGGGAAGATGGAGGAGAGACGGTAAAGCCACCAAAGAAGTATATGATGAACGCAGTCGGCATGGTGGAGGGGGATATCGACACCTGGAACAACTATTCCTACAATGTGTATATGGACATTGACGGCATGAAGAGCCAGCTCTCCCGGGCTTTCCGCAAGGGCACGCCCATTCCTGGCCAGCCCACCAACAAGCGGGGGAAGGCCCTGGGCTATCTGACCTATTCCAGCGCCCAGGTTTACGTGGACGACATGGAGAATGTGCAGGAGGTGCAGAAGAGCCTGGCGGACATGGGCTGGCAGGTGAGCAGCCAGATGGATTGGCTGGAGAGCTCCCGCCAGCAGTCGAACATGGTGCAGGCAGTCCTGGGCGGCATCGGCGCGGTCTCCCTCTTTGTGGCGGCCATCGGCATTGCCAACACCATGATGATGTCTATCTATGAGCGGACAAAGGAAATCGGCGT
>CALWMT010000348.1 GCA_944382045.1 uncultured Enterocloster sp.
GCAATCAGAGAGTGGCTCTCGCTGGTGGGATATCCCAGGTACCAGGCCATCACCGCCCACACCACAATGGACACCAGAGCCGCGCACAGAGCAATCAGCGCCGTATGGCTGTCGCTGCCGAAATCCACCATGTTGGAGATTGTCATGGCCACCGTGGAATTCACCATGGTCATAAATACCACCCCGGCAAAGTTGCACACAGCTGCCATCGCAATTGCCCAGTCCACATCCATAGATCGGGTGGATACGCAGGTGGCAATGGCATTAGGCGCATCCGTGATGCCGTTGACCGCAATCACTCCCAGTGTCAAAAGCACCGTGATAAGCAGTGCCGGGTTCGCCGCCATCTGTTCCAGGAAAAATCCGAAGGACAAATCCATCATTTCCTTTTCCTTTCCTAAATCTTTACAAGATTTTTACTTCTTTTTTACGCAACACTTCTATCATAGCATGGAACCCAAATAGAGTAAAGTTAAAAAATAGAAAAAGCAGTGCCCGCCAAGGCACTGCCCTTCTCTCATTTTGCAAATGCGGGTAACAGGACTCGAACCTGCACGGTCGCCCACTGGAACCTAAATCCAGCGTGTCTGCCAATTCCACCATACCCGCAAGCTTCAGCAACAACTATTATAATTTCTTTACACTCCACTGTCAACCTCAACCTTGCATTCATATATATAAACTAAGATATGCTGTTTTTAACGATATTTTTATCTATTTTGCCCAACAGTCCCCTTGCATTAATTTTTATTTTGTAGTAGAATGTCTTAAAAATCGCTTCTTTTCAACCCATATTTTCACACATTTTAAGGAGGGATGCTTTGTGAGTGCATCATCAATGGAACTTGTCTCCGTACTTATTTCCCTGGCCGCCTTTGCCTTTGCTGCCTGGCTCTTTTCCTGGGTCAAAAAACAGCCCCTGGACAATGAGCGGATCATTCAGGTAGGCGGCCTGATCCAGCAGGGAGCGCGTACATTTTTAAGGCGGGAATTTATGGTCCTGGCCCGCTTCTGTGTATGCGCCGCCCTTTTAATCTTCCTGTTCCTGCCCTCTCCCATATGGACGGGAAGCTTTGTTCCTAATCTTATGATGGTTATCGCCTATCTGGCAGGTACCATTTTCTCCGGCCTGGCCGGAAAGATCGGCATAGAGGTGGCAACCATTGCCAACGGCAAGTGTGCGGTAGCTGCCAAGAAGGGGATCGTCCCCGCCTTTATGACCGGCTTTCGCGGCGGCGCCGTCATGGGCATGGCCGTTGTGGGCTCCAGCCTTCTGGGCGTAGCCCTCGTCTATCTGCTCACCGGCGATTCCACCATATGCCTGGGCTTCTCCTTCGGCGCAAGCTCCATGGCCCTGTTCGCCAAGGCCGGCGGCGGTATCTTCACAAAAACCGCAGATATCAGCGCGGATCTCACAGGCAAGGTAGAGCTTGGCATCCCTGAGGATGATCCCCGCAATCCCGCTGTAATCGCTGACAACGTAGGCGACAATGTAGGCGACGTGGCGGGAATGGGAGCCGATCTCTTTGACTCCAACGTGGCCTCCATGGCTGCTGCCCTGGTTATGGCTGCCGCTCTTGATAAGCTGAACGGCCAGACCACCTTTGTGTCCATGGTATTCTGCTACGCTGCCCTCGGACTTCTCGCGTCCATCATCGGCGTGCTCTGCGCGCGCATCGGCAAAAACGGGAACCCCACACGGGCATTAAACTACAGCACCTATGTGACTACCGCCATCTACATCCTCCTCACAGCCGCCGCCACCGCTGTTTTTGGATATAACTGGAATATCTGGTGCGCCTGCATTATCGGGCTCTTAGTCGGCGTTATCATCGGAATCGCCACCGACTACTTCACAGACGACACCAAAAGTCCTGTGCACAATGTGGCTAAGGCCTCCCGCTCCGGCCCGGCATTTACCATTCTGTCCGGCATCTCCTACGGCTTTATCAGCGTGCTGCCGGCCATGATCGGCATCGGTGTCTCCGCCCTGGCGGCCTATAAGCTCTGCGAGGGTCTGGATCCCACCGGCGCCCACTCCATGGAATACGCCATGTTCGGCATCTCCATCGCAGCCGTGGGCATGCTCTCCATTGTAGGCATGATCGTATCCAACGACGCCTACGGTCCCATTGTGGACAATGCCCGGGGCCTGGCGGAAATGGGCGAGCTGGGCGGCGAAGTTCTCGACATCACCGATGAGCTGGATTCCGCAGGCAACACGGTGAAGGCTGTCACCAAGGGCTTTGCCGTAGCCGCAGCCGGCCTCACCGTTATCTCCCTTCTGGGAGCATTTATGAGCGAGGTAAATGAGGCCGCTGTCCTCTACGGCTTGGACGGCATCTCCGGCTTTGATGTGATAAATCCCCTGGTATTCTTTGGAATGCTGGTCGGCGCCGCAATCCCCGCTGTATTTTCCGCCATGCTGATGCTTGGCGTGGACCGGAACGCCCAGCGCATGGTGGCGGAGATCCACCGCCAGTTTAAAGAAATTGCAGGCCTTCGGGAGGGAACCGCCTCCCCGGAATATGACAAATGCATCAATATCGCCACGGACGGCGCTATCCGGGAATTAATTCCTGCCGGTCTCATGGCCATCGCGGCCACTGTGGTTGTGGGCTTCGTGGGCGGCGTTCAGGCAATCGGCGGCTTCCTCACCGGCAACATCATCAGCGGCCTTCTCCTTGCCCTGTTTATGTCAAATGCCGGCGGCCTCTGGGATAATTCCAAAAAGTACGTGGAATCCGGCCACGAGGGCGGCAAGGGCTCCGAGACCCACAAGGCAGCGGTGGTGGGAGATACTGTGGGCGATCCCTTTAAGGACACCGCAGGTCCCTCCATCAACACACAGATTACCGTTGTCTCCCTGGTGGCGTCCCTGATGTCCACCCTGTTCCTGACGCTCTCTATCTTCGGATAAAAAACTTCAGATAGAAAAAGCGCCGCAGTCTGAACCACTGCAAAAAGCGCCGCAGCATCGGTATAAAATACCAAACGCTGCGGCGCTTCTCTCATGAGCGACCCGGAACGGGTTCGAACCGTCGACCTCCGCCGTGACAGGGCGGCGCTCTAACCAGCTGAGCCACCGGGCCATATAAAGTAAAATGCAGGTCCCCCGCCTAAAATACGTGGGAAATGGACCTTCGGGGACTCGAACCCAGGACCGGCCGGTTATGAGCCGGCTGCTCTAACCAACTGAGCTAAAGGTCCCCATCTATACTTTCAAATACTATTAAGCTATATTTACAAGCCGATGATCGGACTCGAACCGATAACCTGCTGATTACAAATCAGCTGCTCTGCCAATTGAGCCACATCGGCGCAGGTAAAACACTGTGTTCAAATGACCCCAACGAGATTCGAACTCGTGTTACCGCCGTGAAAGGGCGATGTCTTAACCGCTTGACCATGGGGCCAGAGTAACTAGTGGCCGCCATAGACTTCCACTAAACTCCCCGAGTAGGACTCGAACCTACGACCCAACGGTTAACAGCCGTTTGCTCTACCGACTGAGCTATCGAGGATTAT
>CALWMT010000349.1 GCA_944382045.1 uncultured Enterocloster sp.
AGCAAAGTCCAACCGGCCTTTGCTGACGGCAAATGCAGGGTATATTAAATACATTTTGGATAATTTTCTTTATTTACAACTAAACGTAAACGACGTGTCGTGTGCATAGAGCGCTCCCTTATGCAGCACCGGCGACGGAAAATGCGGGCACGACATCGCATTGGGGAAATACTGTGTCTCCAAGCACAGGCCCATGTTCGTTTCATAGGGCATCCCGGATTTCCCGACCGGGCCATCCAACACATTCCCGCTGTAGAACTGCACGCCGGGCATGGTGGTGCGGACGGTCATCGCAATCCCTGTATCGGGCGAATAGAGCTCTGCGGCGACCTTCTCCCCATCCCCGCCGTCCAGGATAAAGTTGTGGTCGTATCCCTTCCCGTTGCGCAGCTGCGGGCAGTCCACGTCCATATCCCGCCCGATTTCCTTGCTCTCCCGGAAATCAAACGGCGTCCCCTCAACGGAGAGGACGGTGCCGGTCGGCAGGCAGTCCGCATCGTTTTCCGTGAACGATCCCGCCGGAATGCGCAGGATGTGGTTGCGGATCGTCCCCTTCCCCTCGCCGGACAGGTTGAAATAGCAGTGGTTCGTGAGGTTGACCACGGTGTCCGCGTCGGTCTCCGCACGGTATTGCAGGAGCAGCCGGTTGTCATCGGTAAAGGTGTACGTCACGCGCACATCGAGGTTGCCGGGATACCCCTCTTCCCCGTCCGGGGAAAGCCGGTGGAACATCACCGACTGCCCCTCAATGCTGGCGTCCCAAACGCGCTTGTCAAATCCGCAAATCCCGCCGTGCAGATGGTTCGGCCCATCGTTGACCGCCAGATGGTATTCCGTCCCATTGAGCTGGAAAATCCCCTTTTCAATGCGGTTGCCATGGCGCCCGACCACAGCCCCCAGATACCCATTGTTCTGCTCGTATTCCGCAAGGGTGCGGTACCCCAGGCAGACGTCCGTCAACGTCCCGTTGCGGTCGGGCACCCGGATTGCCTGGATGGTGCATCCGTAGTTCATCACGCTCACGGACGCCCCGCTCGCATTTTCGATGCAAAACCGGTATACGGGGACCCCGCCCCGTGTCGTGCCAAACAATTCTTGTGTGACCATGCTTTTTATCCTCCTTATCAAACTCAGTTGGTTGCTGCTGCGCGCCCCGGCATAAGGAAGCTTGCGCGGCTTCCCCTCCGGCACGCGCGCCGGGAAGTCTGGAAGCGATCCCGCTTCCCTTTTCCCCGGAAATCAATATTTCCTGCTCCGGATGTACTGCTGCGCATTCTCCTGTGTATAGACCTTTTCGTCGGTGATAATGCGCAGGGGCAGCTCTTTTCCCGCCATCAAGTCCTTGACCGCCTTCATCAGCTGGGGTCCCAGCAGCGGGCTGCATTCCACCACACAGTTCAGCCGTTTATCGATCAGCGCTTGAAAGGCCGAGCGCGCGCCGTCCACAGAGATCAGCTTGACGTCCACGCCGGGCTTCAGGCCATGGGCCTCCAACGCCTCCGCCGCGCCGAGCGCCATATCGTCATTTTGGGAGAAGATCACGTCGATGTCCCACTTATGGGAGGCCATGTGAACCTCTGCCACCTGTTCCCCGTCCTCCTCGGCGCAGTCCCCGCAGGCTCCTCTGAAGGGGACACCCCCACGGTGCCCTCAATTTCCATAATGCGCACATGCTCCAACGGGTCTTCCATGGTCCCGGCCAACCACCGCATGGCACGCCGCCCTTCCTCCAGGAAGTCCGCGCCGATAAACGTCATATACATATCGTCCTTTTGTGTGCTGACCTTCCGGTCGGAAAGGAGGACCGGAATCCCCGCGTCCTGCGCTTCCTCCAGCACCTCGTCCCAGCCGCTGTCTACAACTGGGCTTAGCACAATGACGTCCACTTCCATCTCAATGAACCGGCGCAGCGCCTCGATCTGCCGCTCCTGGCTCTGGTTGCCGTCCTCGTAGATCAGGTTGATGCCAAAATCCTTGGCCGCGGTCTTGATCGACTGGGTGTTTGCCAAGCGCCAGGCGCTCTCCGTGCCAACCTGTGCATATCCCACGTCGATGATCCGGTCGGGCTCTTCATACACCCGGTTGAGGCTCTCGACGTATTCGTCCGCATTCTCCTTTGTGATGCTGTGGCTCCGCAGGATCACCTGCTTGGGGACGCCGCTGACATTCTGCAAAATCTCCAGCGCATATTGGACAGCCTCCCTGCCGCCGGTTGGGCAGGTGATCGTCTCGTCGATCAGCCCGCGGCGCACCAGGTCGATCCCCCGGTTCTCCCCGGTGAACCCATCGACCCCCACAATGCGGATATCGTCGTAGCCCAACTGTTCCAGCGCGCGGGCAGCGCCGAGGGCCATATAATCGTTGTGTGCGAAAATCGCGTCGATGTCGCGCAGATGCGTGCCGAACGCCCGGACAATATCCTCCGCGGAGTCGCGGGATTCGCTCACAACATGCACCTGCTCCACCCTGACGTTGCCCGCTTCTTCGATGACGCTTCGGAAGCCCTCGCTCCGGTCGATGCTCGCCTGCGAGACGGAACTCCCGCAGAGCTCCAGGACGGTCCCTTTGCCGCCCAGCATGGCAGACACGGATTTCCCCGCCCGCTTCCCAATCAGTTCGTTATCCGGGCCGATAAAGAGGGAATAATCGTACCCCTCCACCACGCGGTCAAGGACCACCACAGGGATCGACTGGTACACTTCGCTCACCACCGGCGTGACCTTTTTGACGTCACAAGGGGAGACGATCATCAAATCGACCCCGAAATCCAGCAACCGTTGGATGTCCGCGATCTGTTTATCGCTGTTGTCCGTCGCGTCCGTAATGACCAGGCGCACGTCCGGATGTTTGGCAGCTTCCTCCTGGATCTCCTGCGTGAGCACCAACCGCCAGGGCTCCCGCATATTGGCCTGCGATACGCCGATCACATAGGAGATCTGGTCTGGCTGCTGCTTTACCACACACGCGGAGAAGATCGTAAAGAGCAACACAAAAATCAGGATACATGCGCAGGCAGCTTTCCCGATCAACCGGTAGCCTGCCTTTTTGATCCGTTCCCGCATGCGGATTCCCTCCTTTCTACATTCCTGCCGTTGGGCCGGTCATGGATTGGGTTCGCCCCTTTTCTGCAAGCTCTTCTTGTACTCCATAGGCGAAACCCCCAGCACCTTTTTAAACGCGCTGCTGAAATAATGCTGGCTGGAGTACCCGACCGCCTCCGCAATCTCATACATCTTGTGGTCGTCATCGCGCAAAAGCTCAATCGCCCGGCGGATGCGTACCCGCGTGATATAGTCCATAAAAGTGATGCCCGTGCTCTGGCGGAACACCCGGCTCAGTGCTGCGGGGAGACATGCGTATAGACCGCCG